>JAJFFW010000061.1 GCA_021776435.1 Parvularculaceae bacterium
ACATTATGCAGCACGCTCAAGACGAACTTCGGATTCGATAAGGACACTAGCAAGTTTATGATTCTAGTGTGGTTTTGGATTTGAAGTTCGTTGTGAGCAAGCTGCGAATTATGTAACGAACTTCAAATCCACCACACTAGACAACTTTGGAGTGACGTGCTTTTCCCGCCTTCAAATAGCTGTCAAACACTGCGCAAACGGAACGTACATACTGGCGGTATTCCGTTGGGATAGTGACAACATCGTTTTCTATCGTAATCACGCCGTCGCGTGCAAAGTTCTCAAGCTTAGAATACTCCTCCTCCAAGACAGAAAGTGGCGTATCATGCCGGTCACAGACAGCTTTGATGTCGGTTGAAAAATCACACATCAATCGTTCAATCAGATCTCTGCGCAACAAATCCTGATCGTTGATTTCAATCCCCCGCGCGATTGGAAGCGTCCTTTTATCAATGCTCGCAAAGTACTCGCGAATGTCAGAATGATTTTGAACATACCCTTGGGGGAGTGATCCAATCGCCGACGCTCCAAAGCCGATTAAGATATCGGATTGATCATCGGTGTATCCTTGGAAATTACGCCGAAGTTCCCCTGACTGAGACTGGATCGCGAGCGGATCATCTGGCAGAGCGAAGTGATCAAGCCCTATTCGAATATAACCAGCGTCTTCAAAAACGCGGGCCGCCGCTGCTGCCTGATTCAGTCTTTCGGTTTCACTTGGCAACTCGGCGTCATCAATGAGTTGTTGATGCGCTTTCATCCATGGTACGTGCGCATAGCCAAATACGGCAATTCGGTTTGGCCTCAGCTCTACGGCCAATGAGGCTGAATTTGTTACATCGGCCACGGTTTGGAGCGGCAAGCCATACATCAAATCAAAACTGATTGCCTGAATACCGACTTTACGCAGCATACCAACAGTTTTAGCGACTAATGCATAGGACTGCCGACGATTAATGGCATCCTGGACTCGCGAAGAGAATTCCTGAACGCCAAGGCTGGCCCGCGTAATGCCGGATTCGGCAAGTAAGACAGTCTTGCTCTCGGTCAGCGTTCGTGGGTCGATCTCAATTGCGATCTCGGCGTTTTTCGAAAAATCAAAACCCTCACGCAATTGTTGCATGATTTTCAGCATGTCATGTCCAGAGAGTATTGTCGGCGTACCGCCACCCCAGTGGACTCGTTGCGCTATTGGTTTTCCACCAAAAGCCTTCCCAGTGAGAGAGATTTCCTCTTTGAGAAATTTCACATATTCCGCGATGGGACTGTAAGATTGCGTCGCGCGCGTATTGCAGCCGCAATACCAGCATAATTGCCGACAATAGGGGACATGCACATAAAGAGATGCTCCATCGCCAGCTTGAATTTCGCCCAGCCAGGCCCGATAAGAGTCTTCTGAGATCGCCTCGTTAAAATGGGGAGCTGTCGGATAGCTCGTATAGCGTGGCGCATTACCACCGTATTTACGGATGAGTTTGGCTTGAGATAACATGACTGGACTCCTCGAGAGAACTTACACCACTGAACGAGTTTTGAAGTGGTCTGAATGCCGCAGCCCCCTGCACGAAATGTCGCAGTCTGGCTCAATAGCTTCGATGATACACCTTGTTTGTTTCGCCGCCCAATTCAGGCATAATATACGAGATAGCAGGCCGGCAACAAGATACTGGATTTAAGTGATTGACGGCAAGGCTCACGTAAAAGAGAGATGATTGAACGCTTATGGTGGCTGAGATTGGTTTATTTGCACTCATATTGGCGCTCCTGACAGCCTTTGTTCAGGGTGTGTTTCCGCTCATTGGGGCGTCACGGGGTGATACTGCGCTTATGCGTCTTGCCCAGCCTGCGGCCCTTGTACAGTTCGTTCTTATCGCTCTGGCGTTTGGTTGCCTGACATTCGCTCACGCCACTTCGGATTTTTCTATTCTCAATGTTGTTGAGAACTCTCATACGTCAAAACCCTTCGCCTACAAGATTAGCGGCGTTTGGGGGAACCATGAAGGTTCAATGCTGCTTTGGGTTTTGATCCTTGCAGGTTTCGGCGCCATGTTGGCGGGGATCAAACCTCGATCATTGGCGACTTTGCGCGTTCGGGCGATTGCCATTCAAGGAATCGTAGCGACTGCTTTTCTTTCTTTTATCGTTTTTACGTCGAATCCTTTTGCGCGCATGTTTCCGGCGCCCGCTGACGGCATGGATCTCAATCCTCTTTTGCAAGATCCTGGATTAGCGATACATCCGCCTTTCCTTTATCTTGGCTATGTAGGATTTTCAGTCACTTTCGCCTATGCGATTGCAGGTCTACTGGAAGGCCGTATCGATTCGGACTGGGCGCGTGCGGTTCGGCCATGGGCGTTGGTGGCGTGGGTCTTTTTGACAATTGGAATCGCGTTGGGGTCCTGGTGGGCCTATTACGAATTGGGCTGGGGTGGATTCTGGGCGTGGGACCCGGTGGAGAATGCTTCCTTTATGCCTTGGCTCGCCGGTACTGCTTTTCTGCACTCCGTGCGGGTTCTGGAAAAGCGAGATGCGCTTAAAGTATTGACTGTATTTCTAGCGATTCTCGCATTTTCGCTCAGCCTAATCGGCACGTTTCTTGTCCGTTCGGGGATTTTGACATCAGTTCATGCCTTCGCCGTCGATCCAGCGCGTGGTGTATTCATCCTGATTATTCTTGCCGCGACGATTGGTGGGTCGCTAATGTTGTTCGCCTTGCGTGCACCGAGTTTGACGTCCTCGACAAGCTTTGCACCTGTCAGTCGCGAAGGTGCTATAGTTTTCAATAATGTGTTGTTGGTAGCGGCGTGTGCAACAGTGTTTGTAGGGACGTTTTACCCCTTATTCGTTGATATCACGAGCGGCGAGAGGATTTCTGTCGGGGCGCCCTATTTTAACGCCACATTTCTTCCATTAATGGCGATCAGCTTACTGATTTTGGCGCCAGCGGCGACTCTCGCGTGGAAACGCGGACGTCTCTCATTGGCGATGTCTCGATTGTGGCCAGCACTTGTGGTGGCGGGAGCCGTTTTTCTTCTCGCCGCCTGGATGAATTGGCCCAAGCCTATCGCTGCGGCCTTTGGTGCAGGACTTGCCGCCTGGGCGGGGGTCGGCGCCATTGCAGATCTGTTGGTGCGGATCAAAGCATTTGGTTCACCAATATCGGATAGCTGGCGGCGTTTTATGGGACTGCCGCTTTCTTACACCGGCATGACGATTGCTCACACGGGGCTGGCGATTGTGGCGCTTGGTGTCATCGGCGCCGGTGTTTGGCGATCGGAAGACATTAAATACCTTCAGACTGGTGATAAGATATTTGCTGGCGCCTATGAGGCTGTCTTGACAGATGTGCGCGAAGGGCGCGGGCCCAATTATGTTTCGGAAATGGCGGTTTTCCGAATCGAGAAAAATGGAAAATTTCTTCGTGAGATGGCGTCGGAGCGTCGCTTCTATCCCATCCGGGGCATGCAGACGACCGAAGCCGGGATCTGGACAACGATCGCGGGTGACCTCTATCTCACATTAGGTGAAAGCAGTTCAAATCAGGGCTGGGCGGTGCGTGCTTATTTCAATCCATTTGTGCTTTGGCTCTGGATAGGGTCCGGGTTGATGGCGCTTGGCGGGATCGTCGCGGCAAGCGATGCGCCGCGGCTCCTCGAACGTCGCAGAAAGCTTAATCAGAGCGCAGCAACCCTAGCGGTAGAGGCGTAATTCAATTATGGCGCGTTTATTTTATCTCCTCCCATTGTCATTATTTCTCCTGCTCGGAATTTATTTCGCGGCAGGTCTAACGCGTGACCCATCGCTGATACCGTCTGTTCTTTTGAACAAGCCGGCGCCCAGTTTTGATCTGCTGCCAATCGAGGGGTATGAAGATGGGTTTTCTTCGCAGGATTTGAGCGATGAAGTTACGCTCGTCAACATTTTTGCGTCATGGTGTATCAGTTGTCAGATTGAGCATCCCATGCTGATGGAGCTGGCTGCGCAAGGGGACATTCCGGTCATGGGGATTAATTGGAAAGATAAACCCGGCGATGGATCTGCGTGGCTCAAACGACATGGCGACCCCTATACCCTGATCGGTGATGATGCTAACGGCCGAACGGCGATCGACTTTGGTGTAACGGGAGCACCGGAAACCTTTGTGATCGATAAAAATGGTAGAATTCGATACAAGCAGGTTGGGCCCATCACGCCCCAAATCTGGCGAGATATTTTGAAACCGATGGTGGAGGATCTGCGCGATGCAGATGTGGAAAATTTTTCCGGCTCTGATGATGTTCTTGACGGCAATCATACAGATAACGGGCCCGGCACAAGCAGTTGAGCCGGATGAGATCTTGAGCGATTCCGTTCTTGAGGCGCGCGCGCGTGAGCTCAGCCGGCAACTTCGATGCGTTGTCTGTCAAAGCCAGAATATTGATGATTCCAATGCGCCTCTGGCGAAAGATTTACGTTTGCTGGTGCGTGAACGGCTTGTGGCTGGCGATTCAGATGATCAAGTGATTTCGTACCTTGTTGAGCGCTATGGGGATTACGTGCTTTTGAAACCTCCTGTTCAGCGCAATACATTGTTTTTGTGGGCAGCGCCGATTTTTGCGGTTGGCGCCGCCGGCGCAGTCGCGGCGTTTTATTTTCGTCGAACAGCCAAGGCGACGGCGCAAACAGCGTTAAGCGATGATGAGAAAAGCCGTATAGATAAGATGTTAGGGTAGGAACGAAAATGCTTTTCTGGTTCGTCGTGTTTATGCTTTCTCTCTTCGGAGTTGGGGCAATCGTTTGGCCGATGGTGAATGCAAAAAGTGAATACGAACCCGAAGCGTCAGCGGGGGATTTGTTGAAAGCACGGCTTGCCGCCATCCAACAGGACAAGATTGCCGGGCTGATCGAAGAGGCCGTATGCGATGAGGCAATTCTCGAAGCAAAAAAACATGCCTTAGAAACTCAGGTGAATTCATCATCCCCTGTTCAGGCTCGTCTATGGCGGATAGCCGCACTGTTTTTTCTCGGCGCAACGCCGCTCGCCGCTGTCGTGATCTATCTTAATATCGGGTCACCAGCATCACTTCGTCCAAATACGGATCAGACGCTTGCAAGCGCGACGACAACTGAGACTCTGGATGAACAGACTTCATCTCTTGAAGCGCGCGTACGAACGGCGCCGGAGGATTACGACGCTTGGATGAGGCTTGGGCAATCCTATGCGACGTCTGGCCGGGCTGACGATGCCGTTAAGGCTTTCACGACTGCTTTAGAGCTTGAAGACGAAAAAGCCGACGCGCATGCGGCTTTGGGTGAGGCGCTTGTCATGCAGGCGAATGGCGCTATCACAGCGGAAGCTCGTACGGCCTTCGAAAAGGCCCTTAAAGTTGAACCAACCGACCCGCGATCTCAGTATTATCTGGCAGAAGGCCGTTATCAAGTTGGCGCCATTGACGAAGCTGCGGAGCGTTGGGCGTCGCTTATAAATAATGCGCCTGTTGATGCTCCGTGGCTTCCTGCTGTGGGCGCTCGCCTTATGGATGCGGCGAAAGAGGCTGGACTTGATCTCAATTCAATTGGTCTCGCAGACGGGCCCGCTCAATGGCTCGGCGCTCTTGCGCGCGGGGAACTGTCGGAGAGCGGCGGTGACCTCACTGCAGTCCTCGGCCGACTCCATGACGGGTCTGCGAGTTATGAAGATTGGCTTCTTGCAGCAACCATTTATGTAGAACGTGGCGATGCAGATCGCGCCCGAGAGATTCTTGATCGTGCTGAAGAGGTTTATCAGGGGGCGCCATTCGTGCTTGGCCAGATCAATGAAGCGATGCTCCGGCTTGAAAATGGCCAACCGATTACGCCAACACAAAGCGGCGCATCTGTTCGCGGCCCCTCATCTGATCAGGTTCAAGCCGTTTCGGCCCTTCCCGAAGGAGAACAGAAAGCCATGATCGCCGGTATGGTCGAAGGGCTGGCCGATCGTTTGAAACGAGAGCCGGATGACATCGAGGGTTGGCGGATGTTGGCGAGGTCCTATCGTGTTCTTGGCGATCAGCAGGAAAGTCTGGCGGCGTATCAAGAGTTGACGAGGCGTTCGGAAAATAATCCGGATGATTGGCGAGATTATGCTTTTACCCTTTTGGCGCAACGTCCAGAGGGTGACAATACAGTCAGTGATACGCTTCTTGGCGTGCTGGAAAAGCTTCAAGTATTTATCCCAGATGATCCATTTGCACTCTACCATCTCGGTTTTGCGGCGCGCCAGCGTGGCGATTCAGAACTTGCCATAAGCCATTGGCGGCACCTTCTAGAGACGATGGCCGATGACGTGTCGTTCCAGATGACGGTAGAGCAACTCATCACGGAAACTGAAAACAGTTAGAATTGAGACAGGCTATCGCGCCCCAAAGACAGCGGCGCCTCACGGGTCAACCGCCAGTGCTGTCTTCGGGCCCGCAGATAATGCTTTGAATATATTGAAAATATGTAGCGGCGCGAGGCGTCGTGTTTTTTTTGACATCATTGATGGAATAAACGCCATCGCTGGATCGTTAAGACAATACGACTATCCGGTTAATCTTCTAAACGACCCAATTGATCCGAAATGCAACCGTTGTTGATTGCATGAGTTTAAGGAATCGAATAATGCAGACCGCTTCATCGCCTGAATTTGCAGAAGAGACGCAAAGGTCGAGTAATTTACATCTAGAAGAAGCGGCGGAAGTCATAGCCGACGGAGAGATGCGATTGATTGGGCGTCGTATTTCTCAAGATCGAGTGAACTCAGCGAAGCGGTCATTCGTCACGAGACGGATTGATCTGTCTGAAGCGGCGTTCCTCGCAAAACCTAAGATGTCCCCGCAATCTGGAGATATTATCCTCGCGAAAGTGAGCGCTTTAGGTCAACACAGCAGGATTGAACTGCAGACAGGGCGGCGCGCCCGACTCTTTATCGGCGATGAGATTATCGTCTCTTATGCGGCTCGTTATGCACCAGATCAGTTTCATGCTGATATTCCAGCGGCGCACGGGCCGTGCGATCTCGTTGCCGCGGGCGGTATTGCGTCGGAAATGATTGACAAGCATAGAAGCATCAAGAATCCAACAAAAATTATTCCACTTGGTCTGCTTATCGACAAAGTGGGTGTGCCGTTGAATGTCAGCCGATCCGCGCTCTCTCCGATCGGTTTGTGCGAAGAAACTCAAGTGGGAACCCCCACGCAGGTCATTGCGGTCGTAGGATCTTGCATGAATGCAGGCAAGACGACGACTGCCGCATATATCGTTAAGTGCCTGAAGCGTTCTGGCTTGCGTGTTGCCGCCTGCAAGGTGACAGGTACTGGCGCTGGCGGCGATTACTGGCACATGCTCGATTCTGGAGCCCATCCAGTGCTCGATTTCACAGATGCTGGTTTTGCTTCAACCTACCGACTTTCAATCGGCCAGATCCAAACAATTATGCAAACCTTGCTTTCGCACATAAAAACGACGGGTCCAGACATTGTTGTCGTGGAAATCGCTGACGGGCTGTTGCAGGAGGAAACGGAGAAACTCGTAAAGTCGGAATTTTTCAAAGCGGTTACCTCAAGTATTGTGTACGCAGCTGGCGACGCCATGAGCGCACTCACGGGGGTGACTATGCTCAAGAGTTGGGGATACTCACCCGCTGCGATAAGCGGGGCCATTTCCGAATCGCCACTCGCTTGCGCAGAAGCGATGAAAGTCACTGGTTTACCGGTTCTGACAAAAGAAGCCTTCTTACGACATGACGCTGTATCAAGTATTCTTATGAGCCCTGCGCATTATTCGAATGCTGGCGCGAATGTCTGATCTTCCGATAGTCATAGCACCGCCGCGACGGCGGCGTTTTGTTGAACTTATTTTCAATGGGTTCGGGCAGGCAATTTGTGCGATCGCTGTAGCGGTTGTTCTCAAGAGTGTCTTTGATGAACAGAGTCAAGATGGGGTCTCTCAAAATGAGAGGTTGGCCGTTAACGCGATTATTCTGCTTTTCACAGCATTGCTCCTAGCAGGTCTCAAATATCACGAACGCGTTGCTGCGGAGTGGTTAGGGCAAAATTACGTTACTGAAATTCGTGAGGTGTCATTTGCGCATCTCATGCGCTTATCAAATGTGGCGCAGACACGGCTGCGCGACGGTTCGGTGCTGCTGCGTTTTGTCAATGACCTTTCAGCGCTCAGGCAGTGGGTGAGCATCGGATTAGCGCGTCTCCTCGTCGCGACGGCGCTCGTAGTGGTGTCTCTTTTAGGATTATTTATTATCAATCCATTCATCGGTGGAATGCTGTTTTTGGCCGTGATTATCGGCGCAGTCAGTGCTCTTGTACTTGGCGTCAAGATTGACGCATCGGTCCGGGCTGCACGTCGACAGCGAGCATTAATGGCGGCGAGTTTGAATGAACGGATTTCGCAACTTAACGTCATTCAAGCGTTTTCCAGGCGGCGCGATGAACGAAAGCGTTTAAAACGCCGATCGCGTAAACTTGGCGACGCATTGATTGGCCGTGCACGATGGATTGCGATGTTGAGGGCCGTGGTTCAACTGACGATGAGCCTATCGATTGCGCTGGTGGCTGTTGGCGGTATTTGGATGCTCGCTCACGGACTGGCAACGCGGGGAGAGCTTGTCGCCGCAATCAGTGTCGTTGGCCTTTTAACGCCAGCGGTATATGACCTTGGTCGCGTTTTTGAATACTGGCGTGGATCGCGAATTGCTCGCGAGAAATTAATTAACCTTCTCGAAACGGGTCCGGTCCTCGCGACGAAGGGAGAACGGCGTCGCTTGTCGGCGCCTTCGGGGGAAGTTGAATTTTCTGATGTATCTGTAAACGGTCTGATAAGTAACTTTTCGGGCGTAGCGCCAGGTAATGGCCTGACTGTTATAAAGGGGCCAAACGGAGCGGGGAAAACAACTCTGCTCATGTTGGCGCTGCGTTTGCTTGAACCGGATCAAGGCGTCATCAGTGTCGATAAACAAGATATAGCGCGTGTTCAAGCGAATTCTCTAAGGCGAAAAATCGGTATCGTCTCTTTGGATTTCCCACTATTCAGAGGAACTGTGGAGAGCAACATTTTGTATGCAGTCCCAGATCTGTCTCAAGAAAGTCTCTCAGAGATTGCAAGAACATGCGATATTACGATCACGGACGATCGCAATGGACAAGGGGTTTATCTCCATAAATTTGTTGCAGAACATGGTTCAAATCTGTCTACGGGACAGCAGATCCGTGTCATGATTGCACGAGCGTTGGCAAAAACGCCACGCATACTTTTGCTCGATGAGATCGATGCACATCTCGATAATGACGGGCTGATGATGATCGAAAACATTATCAAGGCCCATAAAGGCAGTGTGATTGCTGTCACCAATAATGAACGCTTGTTGAGACATGCGAACGCCGTTTTGAATTTACCAGGAAAAACGAAGGGCTCAGTTGAGAGTAACCTTCATAGGGCGGAAATCCGTAACTCGGAAGTCGTTCGATTACATGCGGAAGAAAGTGAACGATGACCACACATATATTCCCAAAAGGAAGAGTCTTTACCACCTTTGCACCAGACGGGTTGGACTTTTTTTGTTACCTTCCCGAGGTTATAAATCCTACGCTTAATCCTCTTATCGTTGTTCACGGGTTATCGCGAAATGCGGCTGAACAAGCATTTCGATTTGCGAATTTCGCATCGAAATATGGTGTTCCGATAATAGCGCCATTATTTAGCGCTGAAACACATCGGCATTTTCAACAGCTTTCAGTGGGTGCACACGGTGTGAGAGCGGACACGGCATTGATAGCGATGTTGGATTTCGCAGAGGCGGCGCTCAATCTCAATTTAAAACGGCCATCATTTTTTGGGTATTCTGGAGGTGGGCAATTTGTACATCGCTTCGCGATGCTCTACCCAGATAGGGTCGCCTCGACTGTCTTGTTCGCTCCGGGATGGTACACGTTTCCGGACGACCAGCATTCGTTTCCATACGGCATCCGAGTTAAGAGTGGCAACGGGTTTCCAACCTTAAACATTGATCGATTTTGTCGAATTCCGACTCAAGTGTTGGTGGGAACCAAAGATATTGCGCGTGACGCCTCTCTCAATCGCGAGGCGAAAATTGACAGATTGCAAGGAAAAAATCGTCTGGAGCGGGCCCGCCGTTGGGTTGACGCAATTCAAAGTTACGCAGTCGATAATTCTATTACAGCCAATGTATCCCTATCCGAAATTGATGGAGCCAGTCATTCATTTAAGCGGAATGTCGAGAAATTTAGTTTAATAGAAACCGTGTTTTCAAGTTTATATGGAGAACACGTGCAGGGTACGAAGCATCGTGAGATGGATGCTTTACGTTCGAATTAGATTGTCGAAACGAGAGGGATATTTCAGTGCGTTTGCTGCGGCAGTTCATAGTCACGAGCCTTATGGCTATGATGTTCGTGTTCGGCGGACCGCCCTCTCACGCCGAAGTTAAAAAAGGGGATGGTGACTGGAGTGCGGATTTTGGAACGTCGGGACTTGCTATTCACACACCTGGCGATCATCTCTCACTCGAGTTTGGCGGTCGTTTTCACTTCGATGCAGTATCAATTGATGATGATGTGACCACATTTCGAGATGACGCAGATATTCGCCGGCTGCGCTTTGATGTCACTGGTGAAGTTTTAAATGATTGGCGGTTTAAAGTTGATGTTGATGTTGGCGGTACGAGCACCGGTTTCAAAAATGTGTGGGTCTCTTATCGCGGGTTCGACAAGGTTGAATTGAAGGGAGGAAATTTCGCAGCGCCCTTCAGCATGGAAGATCTGATGAGCTCCAATGCGATTCCGATGATGGAGCGTTCATTGGCTCAAGCTCTCGCGCCAGGATTTTTAGTTGGCGGCGGGGCTCAGGCTTATGGTGATCACTGGACGGTAAGCGGCGGATACTTTTTTAACCCAATCGATTTCGATCCTCAGTTCAATTCTGAATCCGGTGAAAGCGTCATGGGGCGTGTCACGTTCGCACCAGTTCGGAGTCGCAAACGCCTTCTTCACTTCGGGCTTGGTGTGGAACGTCGCGATCTCGACGGGGGCGTCGCTTCGCGCGTTCGATCGAGGCCCGAGATTGGGTTGGCCACAAATTCGCTTGTCAATACGCGCGCTTTGATGGGCGTGGATAAGTTCACCAATGTCAATGGAGAACTCGCATTGATGTACGGACCATTTCTTGTGCAGGGGCAATATATCCGCAGGTTCAATGATGCGCCCGCACTCGGCGATCCGGAATTTGACGGTGGATACATTCTGGCAAGTTGGGTCGTGACCGGCGAAAGCCGCCGCTATTCCCGCAGAAGTGGCGTATTTGGAAGTGTTAAGCCGAACTCCGAATTTGGCGCCATCGAAATTGTCGGCCGTTATTCAATGCTCGACCTCAATGACGGTTCTATAACAGGCGGTGAAGAAGAAAATGTATCCATTGGCGTGAATTGGTATATCGGAAAAAACATACGTCTGATGGGAAATTATATTCATGCGAAAGCGGAGCCAAACAAAAACCTCGTGAGGGAATCGCTTGACGCTGTGCAAGGGCGCCTACAGGTGAATTTCTGACGCCGCCCGTCATGCCAAATCAGGATCAAAAACCCCGATGTCTTCGAAAGGAAGAATTTGGCATGTCTCGCCCGTGTTTAACGGAGGCGTATTGGCGTCCTGAAAAATAAATGCATTAGAACTTGCAAATGGTTGCAATAGAGAACTGTCTTGTTTGGTATGCGGCTGGGCGTGTAATATACCATCCGTATCAAGAGCGATGCAAGCGCGGGACAATGACGGACGCATTCCATTTTTTGCGAGTGGTGATGTGAGGCGTGCGTTTCGCAAGGGTAGCGCTGATTGTGGCTCCCGTCCAAGCATCGCATCGATCATTGGCTTCAAGAAGATGAAGGCGCAAACAAGTGCTGACGCCGGATTACCAGGCAATCCGAGTACGTGACCGTCATCAAGCGCGCCAAACCACACTGGTTTCCCCGGTCTGATAGAGACTTTCTCAAACTCAAATTTACCGCCGATGTCTGTAAAAGCGCGTTTCACAAAATCATAATCACCGACAGAGGCCCCGCCTAATGGTACGATAACATGAGCATCCTGGTTGGCCTGCATGCGTGTCCTGACATCGTCGAGCGTATCCTTCGAGCAGCCGGCATAGGAAGGGTCAGCGCCCCAACGCATGATAAGATTGCAAAGCGTGTAGCGCGTGGAATTAACGATTTGACCGGGCGCCAGTGCGGAACACGGCTCGACGAGCTCATCGCCATTCGAAAACAACGTGATGCGCGGGCGTTCGCTGACTTTGACCGACGGAAGGTTTGCCGCCGCGAAAAGAGAAGCATGAATATCGTTCAGGGTCTCTCCTTTGCGCGCGAGGATATCACCAGCAGAAAAATCAATTCCAGCGCGCCTTATATTTCTGGGAGAAGATTGGTTTTCGACAACCGTGATGTCGTCGCCTTCGCGGCGGACGTGTTCCTGAATGACGACATGGTCTGCGCTGGCCGGCATCACGCCGCCAGTAAAGATGCGGACGGCTTCTCCGGATTTGATGATCGGTGACTGGTCGCTTCCAGCGGCAATTTCACCGGTCACTTTCAATTTGGCGCCAGGTGTTCGAACATCTTCGAAGTGGACGGCGTAACCGTCCATTGCGGAGGCATTGAACGGGGGTTGTGTAATTGCAGCGCGAATGTCTTCCCCAACCGTGCGTCCGGAGAGGAATTCCAAGCCGACCTGCTCGATCGGCATGCGAGGGGCATTTTCAATAATAAGTTTTCTGGCGGATTCGATACTCAGCATAGGACCTACTCGGTAGAGGGTTGTCAATCTCCGGAACGCCCGCCAGACTTCTGGGTAAGGCGAATATTTTCAATCACCATTGTTTTATCGATGGCTTTCAACATGTCGTAGATTGTGAGGCAGGCGGTCGAAACCGCTGTTAAGGCTTCCATTTCGACCCCGGTCTGAGATGTGGTTTTAACAACCGCACGCACGTTCAAAGCGTTATGTGCATCATCGAAAGAGACCTCTAGCGTGACACCGGTGAGAGAGAGCGGGTGGCAAAGCGGGATCAGATCCGACGTCTTTTTGGCGCCCATCACGCCAGCCAGTTCAGCCACGGCGCAAACATCGCCTTTTTTCGAACCGCGTTCGCGGGCGATGGCATAGGCGGCGCTTGTTAGAACGACGCGGCCCTCGGCGACAGCGCGCCTTTCGGTGGCGTGCTTATCGGTAACATCGACCATGCGGACGCGCCCAGCGGCGTCAAAATGCGTCAAATCTTCCGCCATGACTTATTTCTCCATGAGCCGCGGCATCAGCTCGACAAGGTTGCAAGGGCGTTGGCGGGCATCCAGTTGGTGGGAAATCACTTTGTCCCAACCGTCTTTGACCGCGCCGTTCGAGCCCGGCAGGGCGAACACGAAGGTTCCCTTTGCGACTCCCGCAGTGGCGCGCGATTGCAGCGTCGATAATCCGACGCTCTGGAAACTGACATTGTGAAACACAACCGAGAACCCTTCGATTTCTTTTTCGAAGAGTGGCCGGATCGCCTCTGGCGTAATGTCACGGCCAGTGAGACCTGTGCCGCCTGTAGATATGACGACATCAACTGCTGGATCGTCGATCCAGGATTGGACGGCATTCGCGATTTCAGTGCGTTCATCCGTGACGATCTTGCGATCCGCAAGCTGGTGCCCAGCTTTTTCGATACGTTCGGCGAGTATGGCGCCAGACGTATCGCTGTCCCAATCTCTGCTGTCACTGACCGTGAGAACGGCAATGCGAACAGGGATGAATTCAGTATTTTCTTTATCGCCGTGCATTTTTAAATCCTTGTGGGGCAGGGTGAAGGTCTGCTGTTTTGGCGTAGTCTTCTAAAGTGGGTTCAATCCATCTGGAACCTGAAGCGGTCACTTCCTTTTTCCAGAATGGCGCCCGGGTTTTTAGATTGTCGATCAGAAATTCTGTGGCCGCGAGCGCTTCTTGTCGATGTATTGAAGCGGCTGCGACAAAAACAATCGGATCACCAGGCGCCATGGTTCCATACCGGTGAATGACGCTTACGCCGAGAAGCGGCCATTGATCGTGTGCCGTGCGGCAGAGGTCTTCAATGGCGCGTTCGGTGACGCCCGGATAGCACTGAAGAATGAGGTGTTGAACGGGCTCATTCGCCCCGCTTTGACGCGTCACGCCCAGAAAGCTGGCGATCCCGCCAGCGTCGGGATGAGCGGCGGTAAATTCCGAGAGCGCGCGGCCGGGATCAAACGGCGCCGCCAAAAGCTTTATCGAAACCGGTTCACCACTCATCGGATTATCCACCGCTGAAGGGGGGCATGAAGGCGATTTCATCGCAGTCTTTGATGCAGCCCATTTCCGTAACGATTTCGCCGTTTACCGCAATGCGCGTTGAAGGATCACGCAACGCGGCGCCCAAAACCAAATCTTCTCGATTGAGGACATCAAGAATGGTCTTGAGTTTAGTTTCAGGTTCGGGCAGCGAAAATTCACGCTCAACACCGCCGGCCATGTCACCAAGGCGACCGAAGAATAATAATGTCGCCATTCTTATCCTCCCGTAACCGACATATGACGCGCCACCGCCGGGGCAATCCGTTGGTCGATATCAAAATTATGGCCTTTAGGTTTTCGCGAAATCGCTTCGCGAATGCACTGCGCCAGTCCATCTGCGTCGGGACTGCTCCGTAACGCGGTCTTTAGATCCGCATGGTCATTTTGGCCCAGGCACATAAACAATTTTCCTGTGCAGGTGACGCGAACACGATTGCAGCCGTCACAGAAATTATTCGTCAACGGTGTAATAAAGCCTAACTTACCACCGGTTTCACGCACCCGAACGTAACGCGAAGGGCCGCCGGTGCGATAGGAAAGGGGATCTAACGTCCATCTTTCCTCAAGCTGATCGCGTATGTCTGACAGCGGGATATATTGATCACTGCGTTCGGCGTGTACATCACCGAGCGGCATGACCTCGATCAGCGTTATATCGAATCCTTGATCATGGGCCCAGGAGATGATCGAAGGGATTTCTTTTTGGTTTTCCCCTTTGAGGGCAACCGTGTTGAGCTTGACTTTAAGCCCTGCTTTTTTAGCGGCCTGTAGTCCCGATAGAACGACCGGTAAAATGGCGCGTCTGCTGATGCGGGCGAAGGTCGTCCCGTCCAGACTATCGAGAGAGACATTGACGCGCCGAACACCAAAATCAGCGAGCGTTTGAGCATAGCGCGACAGAAGGGTCGCATTGGTCGTTAATGTGAGCTCACCTAAAGACCCGTTCCCTAACTGGTTGGAAAGCCCCTCAAAGAGACTCATGATGTTGCGTCGGGTCAGCGGTTCACCGCCGGTGATGCGGATTTTGTTGACGCCGAGTTTGATGAAGGCCTTCGCCACAGTTTCGAGTTCTTCGAGAGAAAGAATTTCGGGACGAGGTAAAAACTGCATTTTTTCCGGCATGCAATAGGCGCAGCGAAGATCACAGCGGTCAGTCACAGAGAGTCGCAAATAGGAGATTGTCCGCCCGAATGGATCGGCCAGGGCGGTGTTATCTGAAACCAGGGTATTGAGAAGTTTCTCAGTCATCAAAATCCTGCAATTGCCGACCAGCGGAAAAGAAGGCGTATCGCCACATATATCACTAAAATCCCTGTCGCGCGTCTGACCATAGACTCACTCAAGACTTTGACTCCAATATAATTACCCGCAAACCCGCCAATCGCCACTGCGGCAATCAGAGGCAGGAAGGCGGAGAGCTGTCCAAGCCTGCCAATATCATCGAGTTTCATCAATTGGCCAGTGACACCGGCCAGAGAATTCACGAGAATAAAGAAACTGGCGAGCGCGGCGATGGTTTTTGGCGGCGCCCATTTGATCAGATTGAGTATTGGTGAGAGGAAAATTCCGCCGCCAATCCCGACCAGACCGGAGAGAAACCCAAGCCCGGCGCCCAGCGCCGGTTCAAAAACAGTTGGCCCCTTGCGGGTTTGGGCGCCGACCTTCGTCTCATCATCGGTCGACGCGGTGCGCTGTAAAACCATCAACACGCCTGCCGTCAAAAGACTGGCGCCCAGAAGACCGACGAAAACCATTTCATTGATGGAAAGTCGCCCACCCAGCCATGCGGCGGGAACCGAAGTCAAAACCAGCGGCGCCGCACGGCGAAGGTCAATAAGGCCCGCCCGCCAATACCGGAAAACATTGCCGGAGACGACGACGATATTGCACGACAGCGCGATGATCGGCACGAATACGAACTCGACATCCGAAAGGATGAGCAGCGCATTATATGTCGACCCACCGCCAAACCCGACTGAGGCGTAAAGCAGCGCTGTTGCGGCGAACAAAAAGAAGAGAACAGGCACAGAGTCTCCAAGTAAGCTGTCATCACCTAACGTGATTCATTACGGCGCAGTATAAAGCCGCCACTCAGGTGTCGGATAAGTTTTTATATCCCAACAATCTGAAGTGCTTAGAGCGGAAAAGAGGTCGGCGCGAACCGGTGTGAATCCTAAAAACGCCTGATCGCCTTTACCGCGCGGGTCCAGCCTTTGAGAAGGTCTGTGCGGGTTTCATCTTGCATGCTGGGTGTAAAATGCGCCTCGGCGCGCCAGTTTGCAGCGATGTCGTCGAAGCTCTCATAGAGTCCGGCCTGGAGACCCGCGAGATAGGCCGCACCCAGCGCCGTCGTTTCCATCACCTTGGGCCGGTCGACTGGCAAAGCGAGGATGTCGGACAGGAACGCGCACATCCAATTATTGGCGACCATGCCGCCATCAACGCGCAAGGCGGATGGGTTCATGCCATCCTCTTTCATCGCATTGAGAAGATCCTTGGTCTGATAACATACGGACTCGATTACAGCGCGGGCGAGCTCCGCCGGTCCGGTATCTCTGGTCAAGCCGAAGATAGCGGCGCGCGCGTCAGGGTCCCAATGGGGCGCGCCGAGCCCGGTGAAAGCGGGCACCAGATAAACGCCATTATTCGAGCTGAGTTCACGGGCAAGCCTCTCCGTATCCGAAGCGTGTTCAATAATACCGAGGCCGTCGCGCAGCCACTGGATGGCGGAGCCAGCCGAGAATACCGATCCTTCCAGGGCATAGGTAATCTTGCCGTTGATCTGATAGGCGATCGTGGTCAGTAGACGGTTCTTTGAAGGGATCGCCTGATCGCCCGTATTCAAAACGACAAAGGCGCCGGTGCCATAGGTGCTCTTGATGTCGCCCGGCTGAAAGCAGGCCTGGCCAATGGTCGCCGATTGCTGATCACCGCAGACACCGAGAATGGGGATCGCTTTGCCGAACAGTGTCTCATCAGTGACGCCGTAATCCGCGGCGCAATCGCGCACGTCCGGGAGTATGCTTCGCGGAATGTTGAACAGGCGTAACAGCTCTTCATCCCAGGCCCCGGTATGGATGTTGAACAGCGAGGTGCGGCTGGCGTTGGTTGCGTCGGTCGCGTGCACCGCGCCGCCGGTCAATCGCCAGATCAAAAATGTGTCGACAGTGCCGAAGGCGAGTTCGCCCTTTTCAGCCCGCGCCCGCGCCCCCTCAACCCTGTCGAGGATCCAGGCAATTTTGCTGGCGGAAAAATATGGGTCGAGCAACAGCCCGGTGCGGTGTTGAACCTCCCCCTCCACGCCCTGGCCATGAAGGGTGCGGCAAATATCGGCGGTGCGGCGATCCTGCCAGACGATGGCGTTGTGGATCGGCGCGCCGGTTTTGCGGTCCCAGACCAAGGTGGTTTCGCGTTGATTGGTGATGCCGGCAGCGATGATGCGCGCGCCTTTGGCCTCGGCGCTGGCGATCGCCGCCCGACAGACCGCAACCGTCGTCGACCAGATCGCTTCGGGATCATGCTCGACCCAGCCGCTTTGCGGATAAATCTGCGGAAACTCTTGCTGCGCAACGGCGATGATCTCGGCGTTTGTGTTGAACACAATCGCCCGGCTGGATGTGGTGCCCTGGTCAATCGCCAGGATGGCGGTGCTGTCTGTCATATTGAATGTTCGTCCCCAGCGTTTGGAATCATTCATAATACACTGGCGCCTTGTCAGAGTAAGCATTCTGATTTCCTCGTCCTTCGAGGCTCGTTGCTTGCGCGCCTCGCGCCTCAGGATGAGGAAAACTGTTTATGACAGAGGTATCACATTAGGTCACCGACTCATAAACCCGGAACCCGTGTCATCCCGGACGTTATAACCGTCCGAATTCCGCAGGAATTCGGCCAACGGTTGTTAGATCCGGGATCCAGGACAGCTTGCTCCGTGCACGCCGCTCTGGATCCCGGATAGCTCAATTCGCCAACCAAATCATAGATTTGGGGCAAATTGGCTTCCGGGATGACGGTTAATGGGTATCACAATAGACCCTCCTGCTGAGGTGCGACGCATAGCGCCGCCACGAAGCATGGAGGCTGGCTAATCGCGCTCATCTCCGTACTTGGTTCGGCTTGCCCCCTTCGACGCTTCGCGCCACTTCCCCCATAAATGGGGGAAGAATAGGTCCTACCGAAAACGCGGTTGCATCCCTCCGACGCCTCATTTTGAGGAGGCCCGAAGGGCCGAGAGAAGAACGGGAGAGACGGAGGGGCAAATAGATTGAAACATTGAAATCAGCACGGCGTCATCAAAACGCTGCGATGCATTTGGAATGCGGGTTAATCAATGGGGTGAAACCCCCGGCAAATTCAGCCCGTGCGCGCGGGCGCAATCGATCGCGTCTTTATAGCCAGCATCGGCGTGGCGCATGACGCCGGTGGCTGGATCGTTCCATAGAACCCGCGCGATCCGCGCCGCCGCCGCGTCCGTTCCGTCGGCGACGATCACCATGCCGGCATGTTGCGAATAGCCCATGCCGACGCCGCCGCCATGATGGAGCGACACCCAGGTCGCGCCCGAGGCGGTGTTCAAGAGCGCGTTCAACAGCGGCCAGTCGGAGACCGCATCCGATCCGTCGCGCATCGCTTCGGTCTCGCGGTTGGGGCTGGCGACCGAGCCGGAATCGAGATGGTCGCGGCCAATAACAACGGGTGCGGAGAGTTCACCGCTCTTCACCATTTCATTGAACGCTAGGCCGATCCTGTCGCGCTGGCCGAGACCGACCCAGCAGATCCGCGCCGGCAGACCCTGAAACGCAATCTTTTCGCGCGCCATGTCAAGCCAGTTATGAAGATGCGGATCGTCCGGGATCAGCTCTTTGACTTTCTGATCGGTCTTGTAAATATCTTCCGGATCACCAGACAGCGCCGCCCAGCGGAACGGGCCAATGCCCCGGCAAAACAAGGGCCTGATATAGGCCGGCACGAAGCCCGGAAAATCGAACGCATTCGCGACGCCTTCGATTTTCGCCATCTGTCGAATGTTATTGCCATAATCGACGACGGGAACGCCTTTTTCGTGCCAGCCGAGCATGGCGCGGACTTGCACCGCCATTGACGTCATCGCCGCTTTTTCGACCGCCTTCGGATCGCTTTGGCGCTTTTCTTCCCATTCCTCCAGCGTCCAGCCGAGCGGCAGATAGCCGTTGATCGGATCATGGGCCGAGGTCTGGTCAGTCACCACGTCCGGGTCGATTCCGCGCTTCAGCATTTCGGGAAAGACATCGGCAGCGTTGCCGAGCAGGCCGACAGAAACAGCGCGGCCCTCGCCATGGGCGCGGTCGATGATGGCAAGCGCTTCGTCGATCGTGTCGGCGCGCTCGTCGAGATATTTGGTCTTCAGGCGCATTTCGATGCGCGACGGCCGGCACTCGACGGCGATCATCGACGCGCCGGCCATGGTCGCTGCAAGCGGCTGGGCGCCGCCCATGCCGCCGAGCCCCCCGGTCAAGATCCACTTGCCTTTCAGATCGCCGCCGAAATGGCGCCGTCCAATCTCGGCGAAAGTTTCATACGTACCCTGAACGATTCCCTGGCTGCCGATATAAATCCACGAGCCGGCTGTCATCTGGCCGTACATCATCAGCCCTTTTTTATCGAGCTCGTGAAAGCAGTCCCAGTTCGCCCAATGCGGCACGATGTTCGAATTGGCGATCAGAACGCGCGGCGCATCCGTATGGGTGCGAAAAACCCCGACCGGCTTGCCGGATTGCACCAAAAGCGTTTCTTCATCGCTTAGGGTTTTAAGCGTATCGACGATGAGGTCGAAATCGCGCCAGGTCCGCGCCGCCCGGCCGATGCCGCCATAAACCACAAGCTCTTCGGGGCTTTCGGCGACCTCACGGTCGAGATTATTCATCAGCATACGCATCGGCGCTTCGGTCAGCCAGGACTTGCACGAAAGCTCGGACCCATGCGGGCTTTTAATATTGCGGGCGTTATCGAGGCGGAGATTATCAGTTTGAGCATTGGGCATGGCGGTTTCCCTGTAAGGCTGGATGTGGTCAGTCAGCAAATTATCGGTTCGGCTCAGAGGTTCGCCTTTATCCCGCTCATCCCGGCGAAAGCCGGGACCCAGAACTGAGTCCGCATGGGCCCCGGCTTCCGCCGGGGTGAGCGGAGGAGGTTGCGACGAAAGGAGCCGATATAAAACTGGGACAACCTATTGAGACTCCACAGCTAAAGCGCCAGAACACGTTGGCGGAGCGTGCGCAGAACTTCGGCGAGAACCGGGCGCAGCATTTCGGCGCGGTTTTGATCATAGGTCCATGGCGGCGCCTCGATCATGTAAGCGCGTTGGGCGAGCTCCATCTGAATGGCGTGCACGCCATCGCCGGGGCGTCCATAATGACGCGTGGTCCAGCCGCCCTTGAAGCGCCCGTTGAGAACCGCCTCGCCGGGACGCGCGGCCTCGCAAACCGAAAGGGCGTCTTCGGCGAGCGCCGGTGCGCAGGTGACGCCGTCATTCGTGCCGATATTGAACACCGGCAGCTGGCCTTCGAAGAGTCGCGGGACCACCGAGCGGATGCTGTGGCAATCATAAAGCAGGACGACGCCGAAACGGGCTTTGATACGGGCAATATTTTGGGTGAGGGCGTCATGATAAGGAGCGTGAATGGAATTGATCCGGGACGCTATCTCTTCAGCTTCAGGTTCGGCGCCTTCGCAGTAAAGGGGGTTTCCGTCAAAATCCGTAAGCGGACACAAATTGGTCGTCGCCTGGCCCGGATAAAGACTTTCACCGCTTGGGTCTCGGTTGAGATCGATCACATATCGTGAGTATGGCGCCCGCACGATGGTCGCATCCGGCAAAAGGCCGTCATAGAGACGATCGACATGCCAGTCCGTGTCGGTTTTTGCCAGCCCGGTTGCGTTCATGCGTGTTGCGATTTCCGGGGGGATCATCCTCCCCACATGGGGTTGCGCCAGTATGACCGGACCGGCGCCTTCTCTCACTTCAACAGCGGTCATCGGTTATCAGCAAGTGTTGGAAAGAATTCCTGGCCCGCCGCGCTGACCATCGCATTTGAGTGCACCAATTCAGCCGCCGCTGCGAGGTCGCCGGAGAGGATACGGTCGTCTCCTAGCGCGGGGATAAGGCTGCGCAAGGAAGACAAGACATTTTGTAACGGCTGACTGGTTTTCAACGGCGCGCGCAATTCAACCCCTTGCGCGCCAGTCAGCAATTCAATGCCGACGATCTGCACGAGATTGGTGGTCATATCGATCAAACGCCGTGCGCCGTGGGCCGCCATTGAGACATGATCTTCCTGATTGGCCGACGTCGGTGTTGAGTCGACTGAACAAGGGGCGGCGCGTTGTTTGTTTTCCGACATCAACGCGGCTGCCGTGACTTCAGCAATCATGAATCCGGAATTCAAGCCAGGTCGCGGCGACAAAAAGGCGGGCAGGCCGAAGCTCAATGTCGGGTCGACAATGAGCGCAATCCGGCGTTGAGAGATCGAACCGATTTCAGCCACGGCCAATGCGATCTGATCGGCGGCAAAGGCGACAGGTTCGGCGTGAAAGTTTCCTCCGGAGATAATGGCGCCGTCTTCAACGACGATCAGCGGATTATCGGTCGCTGCGTTGGCCTCAATTTGCAGGGTCATGGCGACATTTCGCAAGAGGTCGATAATCGCGCCGGTGACTTGCGGTTGGCAACGCACGCAATAGGGGTCTTGAACGCGATCGTCATCGTCACGGTGGGTTTCGCGTATTTCTGATCCATCCATCAGAACCCGGATAGATCTAGCGGCGTCGATCTGTCCTTGATGCCCGCGCAGTGTGTGAATTTCCTTCCTGAATGGCGCGGTCGATCCCATAATGGCGTCGGTAGAAAGCGCCCCAGTCACCAGCGAGGTCATCGCGCAACGCCAGGCTTCGAACAGGCCGGCGAGGGCATGGGCGGTTGAAAACTGCGTGCCGTTGATCAGCGCCAAGCCTTCCTTCGGGCCCAGGGTGATCGGGGGAATATTTGCCGCCTCAAGAGCGGCTGCGCCAGAGTGACGTTCTCCGTTTACCTCAGCTTCGCCTTCTCCCATCATCACCGCCGCCATATGCGCGAGCGGCGCCAAATCGCCTGAAGCTCCTACAGAGCCTTGTGATGGGATGACGGGCGTGACGTCTTTGGCGAGCATCGCCTCGATGGTCTCGATGACAACCCAGCGCACACCCGACGCTCCGCGTCCGAGAGAGATAAGCTTCAGCGCCATCATCAACCGGACCAGACGGGTGCTAAGGGCAGGGCCCACGCCGCTACAATGAGAACGGATAAGGTTGCGTTGAAGCGTTTCCACATCATCCGAAGAGATGCGCGTGCTGGCGAGCTTCCCGAACCCTGTGTTGACTCCATAGACAGGCTTATCGCCTTTTGCTGCGGCGGCGATGATTTCGACAGATCGCTCCGCGCCCGTTCTACAGGCCGGATCGAGCACGACGGATGGAGTCCGCCAATAAAGATCTTCAAGCTGTTCGAGGCTTACAGCACCCGGTCTCAGGGTCAGGGTTTCAATCATATTTCTTTCTCACTAGATTTGCCGCGCCATATTCTATCGGTAAGCGGATTTTGTCCCATATTTTGAATAAGCGAGTCGATGGAGGGGGCGTCCCAAAAAGCAAGATCACACCATTTGCCCGCCGCGATTTCACCTGTTTCACTTTGTAGGCCGAGTGCGGCGGCAGCGTTTTTGGTCATGCCAAGGAATGCCTCTCTTGGGGTCAGGCCAAACAGGACGCAGGCCATGTTCATCGCCATAAGAGGAGAGGTGAGGGGTGAGGTGCCGGGATTGCAATCGCTCGCCACGGCCATAGGCACACCGAGTTTACGGAGTAATTCAACGGGTGGTTTCTTGGTCTCGTTCAGAAAATAGAACGCGCCGGGCAGCAGGACAGCAACCGAACCTGCTGCCGCCATCGCCGCCGCGCCGTCTTCATCGAGATATTCCAGATGATCGCACGATAAAGCGCCGAATTTAGTCGCCATGCGCGCCCCGCCAAAGTTCGACAACTGCTCGGCGTGAAGCTTGACGGGCAGGCCGTATTCCTTTGCGGTTTTAAACACGCGCTCAATTTGCGCGGGAGTGAAAGCAATCTTTTCACAATAGGCGTCGACCGCGTCGACGAGACCATCGCGGGCGACCGCCGGCAACTGGTTCGTGCAGACGTCTTCAATATAGGCGTCGGCGTTTTCGCCTTTCGGAATGGCATGAGCGCCGAGAAACGTCGTCTTTACAGTGACCGGCGATAATGCGCCCATACGCCTCGCCGCTCGGAGTAACTTCGTTTCATTTTCCGTATCGAGACCATATCCGGATTTGATTTCGACCGTCGTGACGCCCTGCGCAATCATTGCGTCAAGGCGTGGCATGGATTGAGCAATCAGTGTCTCTTCACTGGCGGTGCGCACTGCTGAAACGGTCGAGACGATACCCCCGCCAGCGCTTGCGATTTCTTCATAGCGCGCGCCTTCCAGTCGCATACGCCATTCATGGGCGCGATCGCCCGCATAAATCAGATGCGTGTGACAATCGATCAGGCCGGGGGTGGCGAGGTGATTTTCACCGTCGATAATTGTGGTCGCTGGCGGCGCCTCTTCTTGCGGTCCCACCCAGCAAATAAGACCTGCCTTTTCGGCGATCGCATAGTGCTGGTGTCCCATGGGGGTTTCACCCGCGGTCGATCCTGTCCAGACACGAATATTTTCCCAGAGGTGATCTGCCTGCATTTTCTATTGCCGTGTGAGGACGGTTTGTATTATGTATAGACATATTTAACGACCGAATGGAGCCATGCGCAAGCTGTTTTTTAAGAATGCGCTTTTGCCCGGCGGATGGGCGCGCAATGTCAATATCGAGATTGATGCGGCCGGTATGATCGCATCGGTCACGAAGGATAGCGACGCGAAAGGGCGCAGCGTTGATGCGGCGATTGCGGTTTCGGGCCTCCCCAATGTGCACTCTCACGCCTTTCAACGCGCCATGGCTGGCCTGGCGGAATTCGATCAACCGGGTAAAGATGACTTCTGGTCCTGGCGAACGACCATGTATCAGTTCGTTGCTCACCTTACCCCTGATGATGTGCTGGCAATCGCCGCGCAGCTTTATATGGAGATGCTGGAGGCCGGTTATACGTCTGTCGGGGAATTCCATTATCTTCACCATCAACGGCACGGCGTGTTTTACGATAATCCTGCGGAGATCGCGGAACGGATCATTGAAGCCTCACACAATACCGGGATTGGGCTCACACTCCTGCCGGTTTTCTATGCCCATGGTGACTTTGGCGGCGCTGAATCCCATGAGAATCAGCAACGCTTTATCAACACTGTCGATGGGTTTGCGCGCCTCCTGGAGGGTGCAAGAAGCGCATTGAAAACTACGCCTGGGGCAGTTTTGGGTATTGCACCGCATTCTCTGCGGGCGGTTGCCCCGTCCGAACTCCGCTCCATCATAAAATTACGCGTAAACGGTCCGATACATATTCATATTGCAGAGCAAATAAAGGAAGTTGATGACTGCCTTGGCTGGAGCGGTGAACGGCCAGTCGCGTGGTTGCTCGATCATATGGGTGTTGATGAAAATTGGTGCCTTATTCACGCGACCCATATGAACGGCGCCGAAACCGATGCCCTCGCGAAAAGCGGCGCTGTTGTCGGTTTGTGTCCAAGCACTGAGGCCAATCTTGGCGACGGCGTATTCAATGGGGCGCGTTATCATCAGACGGGTGGACGATGGGCCGTTGGCTCCGACAGTCATATACGGATTGATGCGGCCGAAGAACTTCGCGGTTACGAATATTCGCAACGTCTGATCAAACATGCGCGCAATGTGATCTGTGCGGAGGCCGCTTCGACTGGAAGAACGTTATTTGACGCCGCCGTCAGTGGCGGGGCACAGGCGCTTGGCAGAAAGACAGGCGCTCTGACGCCCGGATTTGCAGCGGATATTCTTGCCCTTGATGAGGATCATCGCGTTCTTGTCGGTAAATACGGTGATCAATGGCTCGATGGGTGGATATTCTCGGGCGGGAAGGACTGTATTGAAGGTGTGTGGGTGAGGGGACGAAAAGTGATCGAAGGCCGCGAGCATGTCTCGCGCCAAATGATCGAAGCAAACTTTCGTCGCTGCATGACGGACCTTCTCGCCAGATGACAGGGCGCCGGGATAACGAGAAAATGGTATTGCGCCTCGACGGCGCCGGACCTTTATACGCTCAGATCAGACGGGCGATCGCAGCGCCAATCATTTCAGGCACATGGCGACCGGGTGCGGCAATCCCTTTTGAGCGTGATTTATGTGTGAGATTTAGCGCTTCACGCATGACCGTCAGCCGCGCCCTCACACTGTTGGCCGATGAAGGACTGATCGTCAGGACACGGCGCAAAGGATCGTTCGTCGCGCCGCAGGTTTCCCATCATGCATCATTCGAAATCGTCGATGTCTGCGATGAGGTTCAATCCGATGGCGGGCATTATGGGTACGAACTTCTAAAGAAGGAAATTGCCAATGGGTCGGCGGTCAATCTCGGTGACAAGGCATTGCATTTGCTATGTCGCCATTCGAGGGATCAACATCCGGTTCTGCTGGAAGAACGGTGGATCGATCTCGCGGCGGCGCCGGAGGCGGGGGATCAGGATTTTTCCATAGAACGCCCCACCCCTTGGCTTTTGCATCACGTTCCGTGGACACGCGCTGAACATCAAATGTCTGCAATTAATCTCGTGACGCCGAATGCAGCTTTGCTCGCTCTTGAGCCAGGCGTCGCATGCCTCGTTTTAGAGCGGCGGACATGGCGTGATCAGACACCGGTCACCTATGTAAAGAATACCTATGCCGGTCCTTCTCACAGACTGATTGGAAGATTTGAACCCGCCAAAGGCGACAGCGGGCGTTCAAAAGGCTAAGGTCTTCCGCTCATAAACAAAAAAGAAATGATCATGATTACTGAACCCTTTCTTGTGATTGCCCTTGGTGTCGTGATCTACGGGGTCTTTTCAAAGTCGCTCTCAAATTCGGTATTCACGGCGCCGATGGTATTTGTGTTTATGGGGCTCGCCGCCGGCCAATCAGGTTTGGGGTGGATCCGGATTGAAGTGGATAACGAGACGCTGGAGGGTTTTGGTGAACTCACTCTGGGTCTTATTTTGTTTGCGGATGCGGCCTGCACGAACACGCGGCGATTGTTGAAAGAACATTCCATGCCGTGGCGATTGCTGCTGATATCGCTTCCGCTGACGATCGCGTTTGGCGCGCTTTTGGCGATCGGGATATTTCCGAACCTCTCTTGGCAGGAGGCGGCGCTGGTTGCGGCGATCCTGGCGCCGACGGATGCCGCCCTCGGCTATGCCGTGGTCACCAGCAAGCATGTGCCCGACCGTATTCGACAGGCGATATTAGTTGAATCCGGTCTGAATGATGGGTTGGCTCTGCCGGTGGTCTTGCTTTTCGCCGCCCTCGCTTTCAGCACCATGTCCGGAGAATCCCATAGCGTTGGGTATTGGCTCGGATTTGCTGGCAAGCAGGTGGTTCTCGGCGTTGGTGTCGGGCTGTTGCTCGGATACGGCCTCGCTCGTCTCGTCCATTACGCCGACGGCAAAGGTTGGATCGCCGCCAGCTTCCGAAATCTGACCTCGTTAGGCGTTGCCTTGATCACGCTTTTGATCGCTGAGGCAGTCGGCGGTAACGGATTTATCGCCGCCTTTGTCGGGGGACTTGCTTTCGGCGGCACGTGCCAGGCCCGCTCAGGCGCCTTGGTCAGCTTTGTCGAAGAAGAAGGACAGCTATTCAGCTTGCTGATCTTTTTCTTTTTCGGGGCCGTTCTGTTGCCGGCGGCTCTTGATCATTTCACAGCGTTTTGTGTGCTTTATGCCCTGTTGAGTCTCACGTTCATCCGTATGGCGCCAACGGCGATCTCACTCATCGGCCTCAAACTGAAATGGCCTTCGATTGCTTTTATTGGCTGGTTCGGGCCACGCGGGCTCGCTTCCATTCTGTTTTTGATGATTGCAGTCGAGCATGAGGAGATCGGTCGACTGACGGACATTGAAGCGATCGTTTACATCACCGTATTCTTGAGCGTCGTCCTCCACGGTGTGACGGCGGCGCCTTTCTCACGACTTTATGGAAAATCCGAGGCTGCGAAGGTTGATGGCGCAAGAACCGGGAATGGTCCGCCGGTGTTTGTCGTCCGGGTGCAAAAAATGCTGATGCGGATTGGCCGGCGACGGACAGATGAAAACGCTTAACGCTTAGATACGCCGATAGGCGTTAACATCAGCCCGGAATTGAAGAAGATCGCCAACGCGGATGATCTCTCCCTCGGCCGTCACTGGATCAGCCACGAGGGGTAAAATATCGAGCGGAACCGGGCCGCCTTCGGCGTCCGTCATCAAGAGGACGGTTTCTCGGCCGTCTTTTGTGCGGGCCCAGAAACTCGGTGGGATACCGCCCCGGATGCACAGGCTCGCGCATGCCTTATGGGTCTTGCCTCTCCCTGGGCGCATAACACCAAAAAAGCATTTCGTGTCCATGATTGTTCCGGCGAGCTGCGCGCGGCCCAGGCTTTCCTCCGTAGGCGAAGAGAGAGTTGAGATCTGGTCTGCCGGGAGATCTTGCGAATCGCTGATCCAGTCGCCGACAAACGGAGGAACTTCGAGAAGTTGCCGGTTCTTGCGTTGGACGATGACACCATCCGCTTTGACAGCGTGGCCCTGGGTTTCGGAAAAATCATAGCCGGTGTTGCATTTTCCCTGGGCGATTATCAGCATCGATCGCAGGCCATAGACGGAGGCGGCGTCCGCGACGCGGATCATCGGGTAGGGGGCATGTACGAGTACGCCGGTGACCGAATGGGGTGCGGTCGTCAGCCTGGCGCCCGCACCCGGATCGCTCACATTCTTGGCGATAGCATAGCTTGCGCCTGATGTTCCAAGCAAAGCTAACGGAAGTGCGCCGAACAGGAATCGACGATCCACAACGGGGACTTTGTCCCAACCGACAAACATATCGTGCTTGTCATTTTTCGAAGGATTCAAGACGCCGGGCTTTAAACTCATGATGCAAGCTCCTCGTCGATACTCACCGGGTCGATGATCGCCGGTTCAACCCGCGCGCCAGGCTTGTTCGCTTTAGGGTCGATAAGGATGACGCCGTTTTCAATGCGCACATTATAGGTGGCGACTTTTTCGGTGAAGGGGGGCGGAGATATCCCATCTTCAGGGCTATATTGCCAACCATGCCATGGGCAGACGATGCAGCTGTCAATAACGCGCCCTTCTCCCAAAGGGCCGTTCTGGTGGCGGCATACATTGGTGATTGCGGCGATCTTTCCGTCATAACGAAAAACGGCAACCCGTTCGCCGCCAGGCAACGGGGCGATCACGGCCCGCTTTTCAGGGATGTCTAAGGGGGAGCCAATCTCAACCCATCCCTTTTTTTTCAGATGCCGCAATCCGCTGTCTGTGCGCCATTCGCGAAACCCTGCCGTGAGGTGCAACATCGCAACAAGTCCAAATGCCCCCAAGGTCAATACAGCATAGACGATAGATTTTTCCGTATAGAGCGCGCCCAAAGTGATATGCAGGATCAAGATGGCGTAGGCTGGATAGATCAACATATGCAGCGCCTTCCAGACCGGCGCTGACAAATTGTTCAACCAGAAATCATGACTTGTCGCCGCCATCAAAAACAAAACGATCAACGCAGCGAGTCCCAGGATTTCAAACGGAAAGCCCGGAATGGAATCGTAAAGCGGGTTGCTGACAAAGAGTGAAACGAACGGATTTAATGGACCGGCGGCGTGATACCACATCAGCGCTAATACGAAATGCAGAAACGAAACAAGAAACGTTGTGACGCCCAGGTGACGACGATTGTAAAGGAAGGGATTGAATCGCGGCGACAGGCGCGCCAAAGGACCGATCATCAAGACGATTGTCAGCATTGAAAATGCGGCTGAGCCGAGCGCGCGTATCATAAGACCGACCGGCTCGGCCGTGTGGCCAGAGGGGTATGTTTTCAGCCCGATCACCATGAACAGCCCGATGAAAACGACCAGCGAAATGATCATATAAAGATCGTATACGACTTTATTTTTGTTCCATTGAACCGCCTGGTATTGATGCCCCATCAATCCACCTCCTCAACGCCGGGCGGCAATTCGCTAAAGGGCGTATCCGGCGCCAGCGATAAAGCGATCAGCGCCGCCGCAAGAGTCAGCGGCGCCAAGGCAAGCCAAATCAAAAAATGAATACGTCTAAGCGGCCGTCTCATAATTTTAATCCGTTGGCTTGTTGATTTTGCGCAATGAAAGCAACCTTATGATCATGATCGGCCATAGCCCAATGAAGCCGGGAAGGATGATCAATCGAAAGCGGGCATTTGCGCCGTGCGCCGCGTGATCAATGCGCCCGACCCCAAACAACACGAATAAAATTCCTGTGATTAATCCAATGCTGAGATAACCGGCAACGCAGCTTAAAATTGTTTCAGCAAAAACGACGGTCATATTTGGGTCCACATATACGCAACCAATCTGCTTTCAAAAGGTGAACAGTCACGAGATCACCATTTTCAAAGGGATTGTACTTTTAAAGCAAGACCTATCGCGATATCGATGATCACATCTGCAAGCGCTGGGTCTGCCCGCGCCAATCCGGTAGGTCTTGGGTCCGGAGCACCCGTTTTCTATGGGGGTTCTCGCGCTGACGGGGTTTTACAATCAAAACTAGTGTGGTGGATTTGAAGTTCGTTACATAATTCGCAGCTTGCTCACAACGAACTTCAAATCCAAAACCACACTAGAATCATAAGCTTGCTAGTGTCCTTATCGAATCCGAAGTTCGTCTTGAGCGTGCTGCATAATGTAACGAACTTCGGATTCGGGACACTAGCGCTCACTTGCGGCCTTCAACTGGCAGCCGGTGAGTTTGTGTGTAAAGATTCCAGACGCCAGTTCAGACCAAGCACGATCTTATCCCATTCGTGATTTGGTTTTGATGGCGTTGCGACGGACGATGGACTTGAAAGATTTGTATCAAAGTAGAGGTCTCTTATGATGCGCAAGCTGTTCAGCTTGTTTCAGAGAAAACAGGAAAACGAGTCTGTTGTGAGTGAAAAGCCAGAAATGCATTTCGCGGATTTCACCAATGTGGACCGGGATTCACTCGATTGGTTCAAGGTCGCCGAGAAGGATCGCTTGCCTGAAGGGCGCGTGATGTCCGTCACTGCGGGAGGGAAAACCCTCGCGCTCGTTCATTTTGAGGGCCAATACGCCGCGATGGATAATCATTGCCCGCATCAGGGCGGCCCGCTTGGAGAAGGTTCCATCGAAAAAGGCATTGATGGTCAATGCTGGTTGCGCTGTCCCTGGCATGGTTGGGACTTTGATCCTCTCACCGGTAAACCACCTGGCGGACACGAAGATTCCGGCCAGACGATGTATCCGGTCGAAGAACGCGCAGACGGGATTTATGTCGGCGTGCCAGCGCCGGCTGCCCATGAACAGGATGTTTCTGACGTCATCGTCGCCACGATGGTCAATTGGGGATTGAAACGGGTCTTCGGTATGGTTGGCCACTCAAATCTCGGTCTTGCGGAAGCCTTCCGGCGACGTGAAGTCTCCGGCGACATCACCTATATCGGAATTCGCCATGAGGGCGCCGCTTCCTTCGCGTGTTCCGGCTATGCGAAACTGAGCGGTCGACCGGCTGCGTGTATGTCGATCGCCGGGCCAGGTGCGACGAATCTGATGACGGGATTATGGGACGCAAAAGTTGACCGGGCGCCGGTGATAGCCTGCACCGGTCAGGTGCAAACCCAATTCTTTTCGCCATTCGCCTTTCAAGACATCGACTTACTGGCGGCTTTCAAGCCCGTCGCTGCATTCAGCAATATGGTTTTATCGACTTCCAACCATGCCGAAATCACCAATCTGGCAATGAAAACCGCCCTCGTTGAACGCAATGTCGCCCATCTCGTTTTTCCTGACGATATTCAGACCATGGAGATTCCTGAGGCAAAACCGGGAGGGCCGGCCGGGCGTATGGGGGTGATCAATATTGCTCCCGCACAAGAAAGCATCGACGCAGCGCTTCATGAAATCCGTTCCGCCAAGCGTCCAATCATCATTGCCGGTTATGGCGCCCAGGAAGCGATGCCACATGTCATTGGATTGGCTGAACGATTGCGCTGTCCCATATTGACGACGTTTAAGGCGAAGGGCCAGATAGCGGACATCCATCCCAATGCAGCCGGTGTCCTGGGGCGATCCGGGACCCCCATCGCAAGTTGGTTCATGAATGAGAGCGATCTCATCATCGCTCTTGGGGCGTCCTTTTCCATGCACACAGGAATCGAGCCAACTAAAAAAATCGTGCAAGTTGATTTCGACCGTATGCATCTTGGTAAAGGCCACCCTGTGACCGTTCCGGTATGGGGTGAACTCGGTTCAACATTGCAGATTTTTTGTAATGCGCTCAACGGACGCTTGTCCGCCACGGATCAACGCGGAGAGTTGAAAGAACGTTGGGCGTTATGGCGCCGTGAAAAGGAACGTCGGCTCACGGAAGATCGGGGCATGGGAATTTCCGCAGCTGCACTTTTCCATGCATTGACCAAAGTTGCGCCGCCTGACGCGATCATGCCGGTTGACGTTGGTAATAACACGTATTCATTCGGGCGGTATTTCGAACCCTGTGGTCAACGTGTCCTGATGTCCGGATATCTTGGCTCGATTGGCTTTGGATTTCCGGCTGCGATGGGAGCCTGGGCGGCGACACAAGATTTTCCAGAATATCAAGGTCGCAAGGTCGTTTCTATTTCCGGGGACGGTGGATTCGGTCAGTATGCGATGGAATTTACAACGGCTGTCCATTACAATATGGACATTACTCATATCCTTATGAACAATTGCGAACTCGGAAAAATTACCAAAGAACAACGCGCCGGCGAATGGCCTGTCTGGCAGACCGCACTGACCAATCCGAACTTCTCAGACTTCGCAAACAGCGTCGGCGGGAAGGGTGTGCGGATTGAGCGAAAAGAAGACCTTGAACGTGTAATTTCACAATCTATCGCCTATAAAGGCCCGGTTCTGGTCGAGGTGATGACTGATTCGGAACTTGTCTAAACGTTGATGATATTGCAGTTTTTGAGGGCAAGTTCTCTAAAAACACCAAGGCCTGCAAAGCTAGGGTTTGGGCGTGTTGAGTTACTGCACTGTTGTATATTTATACCATGGCCAGGATGGAAATCATGTTTAAGTAGTCTTTCAAGAATCTGTCACAAATCCGATAAACGAATGTCATCAAATGATATTTATCAGCCTCCAACAAGCACCGTCGAAAATAGCGTTCAGAGAATTATGAGTGTGGTGATGAAGATGGCGATTAAAGCGGCTTTTTCGCTGGCGGTATTGAGCTTCACGATGACCGGGGCGTCACTTGCTGAAAGTGAAGTGCGCATTGCCAAGTGGGATGCTGCGCCGGTCTTTCAGGGAGCCGGATGGGAATTTAAAATCGGTGGCCAGGTGCAATATGATTATTCGGCATTAGATACGGATAACGCCGGCGGCGATTGGAACGACAGCGAGTTACGGCGCCTGCGCCTTGGCGTTTCCGGTAAATTTGGCGAAAGAATAAATTATAAATTTGAAACGAACATCGATGAAGATGGCGAAGTGATCGTCGTAGATGCTTACACCCAATGGGCGCCGACCGGCGGCCCATGGAATGTAAAACTCGGTCAATTTAAGACGCCGAATTCGCTCGATGAACAGACCTCGTCGCGATTTACATCGACGTTGGAACGCGCTGCCTTCACGGACGCTTTTGCGTTCAATCATCGGCTGGGCGCCAGTCTGAACGCCCAAGGCGATAACTACACTCTGTCGGCCGGGGTGTTCGCTCAAAATATAGAAGACGAGAGCAGTTTGAAAGGATATGCCCTCGCGGGTCGCGCAACGTTTACCCCTGTCAACCAGAGCGGCAAGCTCATTCATTTGGGCGGATCGGTACGGTATCGCGAGACTGGCGATAATCAAAGTGATCTTCGGTTTCGTCAACGCCCGGTTTCTCATATTCCAGGACAGCTTATCAGTACGGAAAGGATCGCAGATTCAGATGTTTTCGTTGGCGCGGAGGTTGCCACGATCTTCGGGAAATTCTGGACTTCAGGAGAATACGGCGTCAGCTTTATCGACTGTAGCGCCGCCTCGATAGCTTCCGGGGCGTGTGTTGATGATCCGACATTTGATGGTGGCTATGTCGAAGTGGGTTATTTTTTGGGCGGGTCGAAGACCTATAAAGGCGGAAAGTTTAATCGACCGAAAATCGATCGTTCCGTTATCAATGGAGGTAGGGGCGCACTTGCGTTCGTTGCTCGATTCGACACCATCGATCTGTCTGATACGAACATAAATGGCGGCGGTTACGATTCTTATATCGTTGGCGTCGATTGGTGGGCGACGAAGTATTCGCGACTTGGCGTCAATTTTTTTAGAGTTGACGCAGATCTGGGCGCTACTTCTTCCGGTTTAGATGCGGAATTCGCGAACCTTGTGAACGCCAATATTAAAAACGAAGATATCAACGGAGTCATCCTCCGGGCGCAGATCGACTTTTAATCAGGCAAAACGATAGCTTTTGGGCGGGGTTGTAACGTCCGGGATGACGGTTCATGGGTATGTGACCTAGGTGTGGTCTTTCAATAGGTTGTCCATTCGGTCCTGACCGTGGAGACTGGAGTTACCAGACTTCAGAACTCTTTGGAGGAGCCGAATGAACATTCACAAGAATGCCTGTTTAACGCCGCTCGCTCGAGAGCGGATGGTAACGCAGATGCTGAGCGGGCAAACGCCGGAAGCCGCGCCGCACGCGCTGTAGGGGTTTGCCCGCGGACGGCGCACAAATGGCTGGCGCGATGACAAAGAAAACTATCGCTTCGGGTGATCCTGATTGATCGCCCGATGCTTTAGGCTGGCCCGTCGATCGTGACATTCATACCGCGTTCATCCGTCGATATCCGTGCGAGTACGCCGTAAATTTCCTTCATGCGCTCTGGTGTCAACGTATCGTGAGGCGCACCGTCCGCCACAACAGCGCCGTCTTTCATCCAGACCAGCCGATCCGCGAATTTCGAGGCTAGAGGAATGTCGTGCAGCACGACCAGTGCGCCGCCGCCCGCGTCCACATAGTTTCTGATGAACGTCATCACCCGGTGCTGATGGCGGGGATCAAGAGAGGCGACGGGCTCATCTGCAATCAAAAGGGGCGCTTCCGCGGCAATTGCGCGCGCGCAATGAACCCGTGCAAGTTCTCCGCCAGACAGTGTGTCCGTGCGTCGGCTGCTTAGCCGGGTCAAGTCACAGGCGTCTATGGCGCGGGTGACCGCCGCTTGATCCTCGACCCCCAGCCGTCCGATTGACGCGCCATGGGAATAACGACCAAGGGCGACGACATCGTGCACGGTGATGGGCCAGGCGAGAGGTCTTATTTGCGGCAGATAGGAAATTCGTCGCGCCCGTTCGATGGGCTCTAACGTCATGACGTCTTTGCCGCCGATGGTGGATGTCCCGGATGTCGGTTGGAGAAGGCCAAGTGCGGTGCGCAGTAATGTGGTTTTGCCAGCGCCATTTGGACCTAAAAGGGCAATCAATTCACCGCTACGCAGGATCAATGATACGGATCGCAGCGTGGGAGCGTTGGCGGCGTCGATGCTCAGATGGGTTGTGATGAGTTCAATCATGAACAGCGCGCCTTTGCATCGCAATCCAGACGAAAGCGGGGGCGCCGACAAGAGCAGCGACCACTCCGAGCTTCAGTTCAGAGCTTGTCGGCATTAAACGTACGCCAATATCAGCAACCACCAGAATGAATCCTCCTAGAAGCGCAGACGGCAAAAGGCTGCGGGCCGGATCAAAACCAACAAATGGACGAATAATGTGTGGGGCGATGATACCGACAAAGCCAATGGCGCCAGCGATCGAGACGGCGGCGCCTGTCGCAAGGCCTGCACCAAGTACAACGAGAATTCGCATACGGCGCAAATTTAACCCTAATCCGCTCGCCGCTTCTTCTCCCAGAGTGAGCGCCGTAAGCCCTCGGCGCGTTATGAAAAGAAGAACCAGGCCCGTCAGCAGAAATGGCGCCGCAATCGCAATATCATTGAAGCTGCGATTGGCGACCGAACCAAGCATCCAGTTTACCATATCGGAGAGGGTAAAGGGGTTGGGCGCGAGATTCATCAAAAGCGCCATGGCGGCGCCGGCAAAACTGGATAGCCCCACACCGACCAGGATTAATGTGACCACGGATTGCGTGCGGATGGCCGCAAAGGCAATCAAGGCGGTGGCGCCGAGTGCGCCGAGAATAGCCGCGATTGGCATGGCATAGGCCCAACTTCCGGCGAAACCGTAATAAAGCGCAAAGGTCGCCCCGAGCGCCGCGCAAGCGGAAACACCCAGCACCCCAGGTTCGGCGAGCGGATTACGTAATAGCCCTTGAAGCGCCGCACCGCTTGCTCCAAGAGCGCCCCCGACGATGAATGCCGCCAAGGCGCGCGGTAGGCGGATTTCCCATACGACGATCACGTCTCCCGGTTGGCCTCCCCCGGATAATGCCGTCAGCACACGCATGACAGGCAGCGGTGTGGACCCAAGAAAACACGCGGCGAACAATGCGACCAAAACGGCTGCGGTTAATGTTGTCATCAACAGACGCGCGTTCATTGGGAAGCCCCGGTATTTTTGCTGGCTGCAGCCAGGGCTTCAATCGCATCGAGAAGAAACCACCCGCCACAAGACGTTGTGGCGCCGTCAAGATATACGGTCGGCAATTCCTCCATCTGGCGGTGGGCCACCGGATGGCGCCCGGCGCTCCATGTGTCGAAAGTGCTGGCGTTCGATTTGAAAAACGCAGCCGCGATGAGGTCCGGACGTTCATAAGCGAGACGTTCAAGGGGCAGAGGGCGCCACCCCGGCGCCTTTTGAAAATTGCTTAACCCGGCTGCTTTGAACATTTCATCCGTTAATGTAGCCGGTCCAGCGGTCACACCGCCCGGGGTCATATAGAGTGTTTCCCGCTTATCAGAAGGAGCCTCAAGCGCTTTCAGCCGCGCGTCCATTTCCGCCAGCAATGAGACGCCGCGTTCCCTCTCTCCAAGTCCGGTCGAAATTTCAAGAATGGAGGTGCGTATCGCTTCGATGCCATTGGCATATCCGATCTGTAAAACAGGGATCCCCGCCTTCTCGAAAAATGCCACAGCCTTAGGGCCGCCGCCGTAAGATCGTACAATGAGATCCGGTTGCATAACGATAATGTTTTCTGCGAGCGGTCGGACTTGAGGAATACCGGTCGAAGCCTCTCGCATATAAGAAAACCTCGCCCCGGCATCCGGCGATAAAGCCAGAATGTGATTATGATCAGCAAGTTTAAGCACATATTGATCGGCGCAATAATCGAGGCTGACAATCCTCAGCGGCCTGAGCGCCTTTTCTGGCGTGGCCGAAGAGCGCTCGCACCCTGTGAGGGTTAGTGCGACCGTCAAACAAAAAATTGCCAATCTCGTCATCACTACATTTAAAACCGCGCTCTGACACCGCCAAAGGCAGAAATAGGAGCGGTCCCAAAACCGAAATTATCCTGGTAATTTGTGTCAATAGCATTCTCGACACGTACGAAGACGTCGAAATTTTCTGAGAACATATAAGTCCCGCGTATGTTCACGAGCGTAAAGCTATCTAAGGTTGTGGCGCCGGAAAGTTCCGATCCGTTGAAAGTCACCCCTGTCGATAGGGATAATTTTGCGGTTGGGCGATAGTCTATTTCGAAATTGAACCGGTTGTCGGGTTGATTACTCGCGCCAATATTCGTCGAGAGGTTCACCGCGTCAATGTAGGTGTATGCAGCAGAAACGGACAGTCTGCCGGAAACCGTCGCCTGCGCTGATATTTCAACGCCTTTTGACGAAAATTCCTGGATATTCACGAACGTAAATGCAGCAAGATCAAAGGCGATCAACTGATCAATCTGCTGATCAAAATAAACGGCCTGCAAGCGCAAACGCTCATTTAGAAAGGGTTGTTCAATGCCGATGTCCCATCCATCGCTGACTTCAGGGAACAGGTTTGGGTTAAAGCTTAACTCTCCAGCCGTTGGCGCTCGAAATCCTTCGGCGTAACTCGCGCGCAGGATTGTCCCGGTTGCGGGCGCTTCAGCAGCGCCGGAAACACTGAACGTGGTTTCCGAACCGAAGTCGGAACTGTCATCATGGCGAATGCCTGCGTTTAAAGTCACGAATGACAAAGGGTGGATCTGAACAAGCCCAAAACCGCTGGTGGTTTTAATCTTCTGATTGCCGCCAAAGCCGATGGCGACTGTAGATTCCTGTTCCTCATATTCTGCGCCCGCAACGATTGAGATCGCGTCAAGCGGCCTTAATGTGGCCTGATATTCATAGGCGATCCGTTCACCAACGGCGTCAAACGATGCAACGCCGCTGCTTAAGTTTAGCTGGTCGTTTCGCAGATAGGTTATGGAAAGACGGTTTTCGAATTTATCTCCTAGAGATCGATGCGTGATAAAACCGGCAACCGATATTTCTTCGGTTTCGGCCACTTCATCGGCGTCGATTGCGCCGACTCCAAAGGCGAACCCGTCAAATTCATTTTCGCTGTTCGAATAACGAATGACGGCGTCGACACTCAGCGTGTCAATTGGCGCATAGCGAACTTTCGACGAGAGGGTTATATTCTCAAAGCCGTCATTCTCGGTATTGCCATTGGCCTCGTCGGCGGTAGAAAAGCCATCTGTGGTCACGCCGCTGATGGTGATCCGACCGGAAAGAATTTCAGTGCCACCGCGCAGGCTCGCGCTACCGCGAAACGTATTGAAAGACCCGCCCTCAACGAAAGCAGACCCACCAAAGCCTTCGCTTCCATCTTTGGTGACGATGTTGATGACGCCGCCGATGGCGTCGGATCCGTAGAGTGTCGACTGAGCGCCGCGTAACACTTCGATGCGTTCAATATCGCTGGTGTCAAAGTTTGCAAAATTAAAGCTATTGGCAAATGATGAGGGATTGTTTTGAACAACGCCGTCTTGGACGACAAGTGTCTGCCCACTTGGCAGCCCGCGAATGGAGACAGTCGAGAGCGAACCAAAACTGCCTGAACGATTACCTTGTACGCCCGGCGTGGATTGTAATGCGTCAAACACAAAGCGTTGCTGGCGCGTTTCGATGTCAACTGAGGTAATCACGCTCACCGACCGGCCGATTTGATCAAGCGGTGTTGGCAGCCGCGTGCCGGTGACGATGATCGTGTCGCGCTCGGTTGTCGTCTGAGCCTCTGTCTTAGTTTTAAGCTCAGGTGTTTGTGCAAGAGATTGAGGCGAGATGAGACAGAAGGTGCAACCAAACCCGGTTATCAATGATCTGATCATGGAGCATTTCTTTCAAAATAGCCCAATCCGTGATGATTGGACGCGAGAGACGACACACCCCGCCGTAAAATGGACGCGACGGGCACAAATGCCGTTTCTGCGGAAAGAAACTTTCCTATCCTCAAAGGCTAATCCCGGCCCCGGACGAACGACGCGATGGCAGGTCTCCTGACTTACTGATCAACACATCTGGCCGTCTTCCCAGGAAAATCCTCCCAGTGACTTCGTGGCCATCTGCTCCCAGCGCACAGTTGCGGGTACAGTCCCGGAATTAAACCGAGTTCCCTCACGGTCAGCCTCTCGGCCGACACCATCTAGGAGCGATATTCAGACATTGTCGGGCTTTGTCAAATAATCTGATCGTCTGAGCGCACCTCAGCTTGATCGTGGAGCGGCGGCCCTCCGCCTAACCATCCGTTTGCGATGTCAGCC
>JAJFFW010000062.1 GCA_021776435.1 Parvularculaceae bacterium
TTCGCCGCATTTCCTGTTTCCTCAGCGTAATCGAGTATGGGTTTGCGCCGCTGAACCTCGTGTTCTTTCCCATCCATTCCGACACCTCCTCTGCCTTTCCACAAAAGCTAAAGATGTCTCGCGGACTCGTACATTCCTACACCCTCGCACTTGCAGGGTTGACGGCGATCTCACGGGGCGGTAGCACATAATGCAATTGCGAGGCATTCGCATATATGCTATCCGAGCATGGCCCGCCATGTGGAGATAACTGCACGCTAAGAACGAACTGACCGCCCAGCCAGCCGCTTCCCGTCTTCGGGTTCGCCAGCCAGGTACCTTGAAAGCCGCTTCAGTGCGGTGTGCTTGTGTTGGAGAAAACAAGATGAAGAAGTCCCTTGCCACTTTTGGGTTTGCGTTGATCGGCGCCGGCCTCGTTAACGGCGATCACGTCCTGGCCGCGGAGAACACGACTGTTATGGTTATGGACGACAACGTTGACATTGAAGAAATCACGGTGACCGCCACCAGAACGGAGCGGCCGGTCTTCTCCACCCCTTCGGCGGTGTCAGTGATAAATTCCGACGAGTTCGAACAGTTTCAGCCCTTGAGTTATGCCGATGTATTTGAAGGCGTGCCCGGTGTGGCGATCCAGGGCGGCGCGCGACGCATCTCGGAAGAGCCTTCCATCCGCGGCTTCTCCGACCAGCAATTGCTGATCCGCCTGGACGGCGCCCGACAGAATTTCGATCTGGCCCACCGTGGCCGGTTCTTCGTCGACCAGGACTTGGTCCAGCGGATCGAAGTGGTGCGCGGCAGCGCTTCGGCGCTGTATGGCAGCGGTGCGATCGGCGGCGTCGTGTCTCTCCAGACAAAGGGCGCCAAGGACCTGTTGCAGGACGGCGAGCGCTTCGGCGGCCGGGCCAAGCTGGGCTATCAGGGCAATGGCGACGAGGTTCTGGCTTCGGGCGGGCTGTTCACCCAACTCGGCCCCGTCGACGCTTTCACCAACGTCGTCTACCGCGAGGTTTATAATGATCTCGAAGACGGCGGCGGCCAGGCCATCCTCGACACTCAAGATCGTCTTCTAAACGGTCTGGTCAAGCTGGGGATCGAGCCGGCTGAGCATCACAGATTCGAAATTGTCGCCGACGTCTATGACAATGAGGGCGCCAATCCTACAGCGGCGGACAATGTGTCCACACCGACGACTGTGGTCGACCGCGACACGACTGAATATAATCTGCGAGCAAACTATAGCTTTCACGATGCGGACAATCCGTGGGTCGATCTGAAGATCACTGGCTATTATTCCGATATCGACATCACGGAAGACCGCTTTGTTGATGGCCGGTTTGACGAGTCTGATTTTCAAAGCTACGGCATTGATGTCTACAACACCACCCGCTTCGATTTGGGCGAGGCGGCGAAGGTCGCACTAACCTATGGCTTTGAACTGTTCGAAGACGAGCAATCGGGTATGCGCGACGGCGCCGACCGTCCGACTTTCCCTGACGCCAAACGCAGCTTCACCGCGGGTTATGCGCAGGCCGAGATTGACCTGTTCGACGGCGTTGTCACAATCGTTCCTGGCATCCGTTTCGACAGCTTCGAATTGCGACCCGAGGGTAACTTTCCCAGACGGGATGAGAACGACGTCTCGCCGCGTGTCGCCGTCGGCGTCAAACCGGTCGAATGGCTTTATATCTGGGGCAGTTACGCAGAGGCTTTCCGGGCGCCGACTTTGACCGAACTATTTAATGACGGCGTGCACTTCTCGATACCCAATGTTTTTGGTCCCGGCACGCTCATTATCAATGAGTTCGCACCGACGCCGCTCTTGGAACCGGAAGCCGCCGAGAGCTTTGAGGCGGGCGTGCGAATCCGCCAATCCGACCTCTTCTTCGACGGCGACGGCTTTGAGATGAGCGGCGCCTATTTCACCTCGGATATCGACAATTTCGTCGATCAGGTGGTCGAATTCATTGACCCCAGCCGTCCGCCGGTGTTCACGCCGCCCTTCGGTCCAGTGACGTTCTTCGGCGCCACCACGAGCACGAACATTGTGGCCAAGCTCAGCGGCTTCGAAGGCGAGATGCGCTATGAAAGCCGTCACCTGTTCGCCGCGGTCAGTGGGTTCACCGTCGACGGCGACAACAAGGAGACTGGCGAGGGGCTAGGCTCCATCCCGCAAGACAGTGTGACTTTCCGCTTGATTGGTAAACTGCCGGATCACGGCTTGCGGTTTGGCGGGCGCGCCACCGTGGCGTCCGCCCAGCGTGATGTGCCCGAGCGCAGCGTCACCACCGATCCTTACGAGACGGTCGATCTGTTCGCCAGCTGGGCGCCGAAAGACGGTCCCTTGAGCGGTACGGCCCTCACCATTGGCATCGACAATTTGTTCGACGAGAACTTTTCCGTCCACCCGACAGTTATCCGTCAACCCGGGCGCAGTGTCCGGCTCAGCCTTTCGAGCCGCTTTGGACAGTAATTCGACCGGAGCCCGCGAGTGAGATTAGTTATGACTGACCATAAACAACCATCGACCTCTGCGTCATCGACGTCGTCGCAACAGATCCCGCGCATCTTCAGCCGGGATCTGCTGGCGGGCCGTCGCGAGATTGTCATCGTGCATGGCGCTGTCGAATACCGGTTGCGACTGACCAGCCAAGACAAACTGATTTTGACCAAATAGCGCCGAGAGGCGCTGCTGAGTAGAGAGGAAGCTTTCCGTGATCCGCAATCTTGAAGACCTGATGTTTCAGGTGTCGGACCTTTTTCTAGCGCCGGTTCTTGTGCTGCTGATCGCGCTGTTTCTCTACAGCCTTTATGCACTTGGGGCGTTTGCCGCGCAGGCGTGGCAACGGCATCGTCATGGTCCCAACTATCGCCAGTCGTTGGTAAACGGAATGCAAGGACAGGCGCCGCTCAAAGGCTATCCTTTGGCGATGCTGGTTCAAGCTAAGCCCACATTGACTCAGGATGAACTGGATGTTGCGGCGCTGGAAGAAGTTGAAGGCGTCCGCATGGTTAGCCGGTTGGCGCCCATGCTCGGTCTGGTTGCGACCATGGCGCCCATGGGTCCGGCCCTCAAGAGTCTCGCTGACGGAGATATCCAGGGCATCAGCGACAATCTGATTGTGGCTTTCTCCGCGGTGATTTTCGGTCTGGTGATCGCCTCCATCACGTTCTGGATCGCCAGCATCAAGAAGCGATGGCTGGCTAAAGAGCTGGTGTCCTTGGCGCCTCATCTCGAAGTGACGGCGCCAGTACCTTCAAAGCCGGAGGAGGTGAGCCGTGCGGCTGCTTGACGAAGACGAAGCGATCAACCCGGCATTGTCGGTTGTCAACCTGGTGGATGTTTTTCTTGTCTTGATCGCCGCCCTCCTGATCGCTATCGCACAGAATCCGATCAACCCCTTTCTCGGCGACGATGTCACCGTCATCAAGAATGCCGGCGCGCCCGACATGGAGGTGATCATCAAGAAGGGGGAGAAGATCGAAACTTACAAAAGCGCTGGCGAGATCGGCGTGGGCGAGGGCGTCAAGGCCGGAACCGCCTACCGCCTGCCCGACGGCTCCATCGTCTACGTCCCCGAATAGGTTCGCCCAAGAGCGAAGAGTCCATAAATTTAGAAGGCCGACCCATGTTTCCTCGCGCACATATCCTGACGGCGTTTTTTAGCGCAGTTTTTTTTCTGACCAGCGCCGCTGCGCAGCAAGACACCGTAAAGATCTTGCTGGTCAGTGCGGAGCACCCCAACTTGGCCAAGGCAGCCGTGTTGAACGAACTGGGAGATGCCCGCGGGGTCGTTGTCGAGAACCGCCTTGAAAAGAGTCTCGGGGAAGCTCCAGAGGTCGTGAGCGCGTTCAACACTTACGATCTGGTGGTGCTCGATGCGGTCTCGGTGGCGGCGAGCAAACGAGCCTATGAAAAGTTTGCGCCCGTCATAGCCGCTACTTCAGCCAAAGTTGTCGCGATAAAAGATGTTGAAGAAACAAACCTCCTTAAAGGGATGAGTACGGAGCAAGCACGGACATTACACGATTATTATGACAATGGCGGGCGTGAGAATTTTGCACGCCTGCTGGACTATATCGCGTTCAAGCTGATCGGCGGCGACTCGCGCCCGGTCTCGCCGCCTGTCATCTATCCGGAAGTGGGCATCTATGCGCCAGGATATGAAGGCTTGGTGTTCGAGACGCTCGACGCCTATCTGTCCTGGCGCGGCGTGACAATGGGCGCCAAGCCGATCATCGGCGTGATGATGCAACGCGCCCTGATCGAGGCCGCGGACACCCAACTGATCGACGCGGCGATCGCGGCGCTAGAGGCTGAGGGCGCTATCACGATCCCCTTCTTTTACGAACTGAGTCCTATGTCTTCGGATTATGCGCCGCTGATCCAAGTGAACGGTGAAACCCTCGTAGATGTGATTGTCAATTTCCGCACCATTCATTGGGCCGATAAACGCAAAGCCGAGTTCGAACGGTTCGGGGCGCCAGTGGTTCAGGCGCTGACTTATGCAAGCGGCGATCAGCAGCAATGGGAGGGCGACAGTCAGGGCATCTCTCCGGGCATGACGCCTTTCCTGCTGGTGCTGCCCGAAGGCGCCGGGGTGATCGATCCGGTCATTGTGGCGGCTGTGAATGCTCAAACCGGCAAGGCCGAAGCGATCGATTATCAATTGGAGCATCTGGCGGGCCGGGCGCTGATGTTGGCGGCGCTGCGCCACAAGCCCAATGCGGAGAAAAAACTAACCGTGATGGTGTGGGGCGACAAAGATCTTGGCGCGTCCTTTTTGAATGTCCCGGAAAGTCTGCGCGCCATCAGCGGCGGCCTCAATGCGGCGGGGTACAATGTGGACGCTGTAGACAGCGCCTATTTTTCAGACCCCGTCGACCGTATCCTCAACCCGTTCTACCGTGATTACGAACTCGATGAGCTTTTGGCCAAGGATCTGGCCGAGCTGATGCCGGTAAGCGATTATCTGAAATGGTTCAACACACTGCCCAAAGCGGTGACCGCGCCAATCAATACGTATTGGGGGGACGCCAGGGACAATTTCATGGTGGTCGAGCATGACGGCGCCCCGCACTTCGTTTTGCCGCGCATCCGCAACGGCAACATGCTGGTCATGCGCCAGCCGCCGCGCGCCGACGATAAGGATGAAGACAAACGGATCTACCACCAGGGTACGGTTCCCATGAACCATTACTATCTGGCCGCCTATTACTATGCGCGTGAATTCTGGGGCAGTGACGCCATCATCCATCTTGGTACGCATGGTTCTCATGAATATTTGAACGGCAAGGAGCGCGGCCTGTCGCGCTATGACCAGAGCAATCTGGCCGTCTGGGATACGCCGGTTTTCTACCCCTTCATTGTCGATGACGTCGGCGAGGCCATGCAGACCAAGCGCCGGGGCGCCGCCACCGTCATATCGCACATGACCCCGCCTTTCGCCGCTGCTGGACTGCAAGGAGACCTCGCCGATCTGCACCAGTTGATGCATGAATATGAGCAATTGGACGATGGCGGCGTGAAGGAAAGGACCGCCGTTCAGATCAAAGAGCAATGCGTGGCCAGTAAAATCTGTGAGGATTTTGCCTGGGATGCGGCCGCCATTGACGCCGATTTCGATGAATTCTTGAAAGAGTTGCACAACTTTATGGAAGATGTGGCGACCAACAGCCAGCCGCTGGGTCTTCACACCTTTGGTGAGCTTCCTGAGGAACGGCTGATCACTTCAACGCTGGTCCAGATGCTGGGCGGCGACTTCGCTGCTCGGGCGCGGGCCTTCGAGGCCAGGAATTACCCCGCAGAACGCGCGGCGGCGACGGATGTGGATGAACACTATCTCGATCCCGGCCATGAAAATCTTGAGGCGCTCGCCGGCTTCAAGACCGTTCGTGATTTTGTGCTCGGCCCACGGACGATGGATGACCTGCCAAAAGAACTGAAAGCCGATGTGGCGCGCGGGCGCGAGATGCTCGCCAATATGCGGGCGATATCCGAACTGTCGCATCTCCTGGCCGGACTGGATGGCCGGTATGTGCCGGTGAAAAACGGCGGCGACCCAGTGCGCCATCCGGATGCATTGCCGACCGGCTACAATCTGGTCGGGTTTGACCCGGCGCGATTGCCGACCAGGGCCGCGTTTGAGCAGGGCAAGGACCTGGTCGACGGCATCATCGCGGATTACTACAGCAAGCACGGCCGGTATCCAGACAAGCTCGCATTCTCGCTGTGGTCGATCGAGGCGATGCGCCACTATGGCGTGCTGGAAAGCCAGGCGCTTTATGCAATGGGCGTCCGCCCCCTATGGAGCGACGATGGCCGCGTGGTTGGTACAGAAATCATTCCTGCGCGGGAGTTGAAACGCCCCCGCGTCGATGTGGTGATGTCCGCCACAGGTCTTTACCGCGACGCGTTTCCAAACGTGATGAAGCTGCTGGCTGAAGCCGTCAATAAGGTTGCGGAGCTGAAGGAGGCCAATAATTCGGTGTGGGAGAACAGCCAGCGCATCAAGGCCGACTTGATCGCCGAAGGCCTCGAGGCGGAAGAGGCGGCGTATTTGTCGACCGTGCGCCTTTTCTCCAATGAGTCGGGCGCCTATGGCTCTGGCGTCGACGACGCCGTCCGCGCCAGCGATACGTGGGAATCCGACGTCAAAATCGCCGACAATTATATGGGCAAGATGGGCTACGCTTATGGCGCAGATGACGGCCGTTGGGGGCAGAAGTTCGAAGGGGTGAACCTCTACGGCAAACAGCTTTCCGGAACCGATGTCGCCATGTTCGCGCGCTCCTCCAACATATACGGCATGCTCAGTTCGGACGATCCTTTTGAGTATTTCGGCTC
>JAJFFW010000063.1 GCA_021776435.1 Parvularculaceae bacterium
TGTAGGAATGTACGAGTCCGCGAGACATCTTTAGCTTTTGTGGAAAGGCAGAGGAGGTGTCGGAATGGATGGGAAAGAACACGAGGTTCAGCGGCGCAAACCCATACTCGATTACGCTGAGGAAACAGGAAATGCGGCGAAGACTTGCTGATATTGCCGGATTACCTCATCTACCGAAAACCTCATCCGCGGCGGACTGGACGCTTTTGGCGAATTCGGCGAACGCTGAGGTCTATTTTAGAGCGTTTCCGGCCTAAACCGGGTCATCATTAATCCTTATCCTGAGGAGCCCTGACGGCGAGAAGCCGACAGGGCGTCGCGAAGGATGAGGGAGGGGATTCAATCGAGACCGGAAATGCGCTAGTTTCTGTAAATTCAGTCATTTTGGGCCTGGTGGTTGAGGCGACAAAATTCATGAAATCGGGAAAATTCTTTAAAATGTGTAATTGACGAATCGGCGAGACACTGACGAATTGACTATAGGCAGCATCGCCCTGCCTTGCGCGTGTTCCCGATCTTTGAGAAACCGTTCGATATCGCAAAGATCCGCATAAAGCGCTTCGGTCGTCGGGACAGCCCCCGCGCCCTTGCCGCGGACGCGCCAGATGCGTCCGTCGTCAAAAAGGATTTCGAGGCGGTTTTCTTCATCGCGAGCCGTGCCGAGAAAGTCGCAATAAGAGCGCACCTCGAGGGCGACGCCGGTTTGAACGACACCTTCGGAAAACACCGCGCGAGCGATTTGCTTCAAACTGATATCCCCGCCCGGCGGCCGGATGGTGTCATCGGTTATTCCGTCAAGGGTGATGTCAATGAGGCCGGGAGCAACGCCGAACGCCGCCTCGGCGAGAAGAGTGAGTTTCGCCGCCGCGTCTTGGCCATTAAGATCCGCCCTCGGATCGGCTTCAGCGAAGCCTCTCGCTTTTGCAAGGTCGACGGCGTCGGGGAGAGACGCGCCGAGGCTCGTCATCCCCAAGACTAAATTCGCGGTTCCGTTGAGGACGCCTTCGATGCGAACCGGCTTGCCGGCCGCGTGCGCCCTTCCCGCCAATTCGAGGAAGGGCGCACCGCCGCCAACCGCCGCGGAATAGACCAGAACGGCGCCCGTCCCCGCAGCAAGTCGCTTGAAACAAGCGAGATTGTCGGAAAGCGCCTTTTTGTTGGCGCTAATCGTCGGAATCCCGGATTTGAGGGCCGCTTCGATTAACGTCGCGCTCGGGGCGCTCGCGTTCCCGGCGTCGACAAAGACGTCGATATCGCCGCCAAGCAGCTGATCCGGCTCGTCAATAAAAGAAACGCCGAAGACGTCGCGAGGTTTCGCCAGGTTTTTGATGAGCGTGCGCACGACCTCGAAACGGTCGCGCTCCAGACCGAGGCGTTTTATGAGCTGCGCGCCCACGACACCGCAACCGAGAAGCGCAATTCGTAAAGGCTGTCCCTGGGCGCGCGGTTTCGCCAGCGCCGTTATCTCACACAAGCGCGTGTCATAGCCCGCCTGAAGTCCCGCGATTTCCAAAAAGATCTTTCGCTCAAACGCGAATTCAACTGTTTTCGGCTGGATGAGCGGAGATGCGCAAAGGTGCGCATCGCCGTAGGAGACGCAGGCGTAACGCCTTGGTGCGTCGGCGGTCTCGCTGTTCGCCTTCTTAGGATCGGCCTCATAAACGCCGTCGACATCCTTGATCAGCCGGATGCGCGCGTTGGCGAGCGCCGCGCCGAGAAAGACCGCCGTCAGATCCGTACCGCCCCGACCGAGGAGAACGCGGCGACCGTCGGCGTTGTCGGCAAAAAATCCCGGAACGATTACGACTTCACGCAGAGCAAGGTCGCGAGAGAGTTTGCCGGCGTCGACAGAAACCAGCGATGCATCGGTCGCAGGTCCCTTGGCGATGAGTGCGATTTCATGGGGAAGACGGATGACCGCCTCCATGCCGATTTCTTCAAGCGCTAGCGCGAGCAGCGCCGCTGCACCGCTTTCGCCGGTGGCGAGGAGATAAGGCGCGTGGACGGATGCCGAACCGGCGCCCGCCCGCCGAGCAAGGGCGTCGGTGACCCCGTCGATCGCCGAGACTACAGCGAGGACGCGGTAACCCCGGCGCGCATAACGATAGACTTCGGACGCGGCCCGCGCGATATGGCGCCGGGAAAGCAGCACCGATCCACCGAGCTTCAGGACCATGACTGGCGCAGCGTCCCGGCCGGCGGCCGCGGAATGGCCGACGCCGTTCAGCGCCCCCGTCGGAAGATCCACCTCGTTCACCGACACAAGTTCCCCCCGACACCGCCATCGTCCTTCGCCAGCGCCGATGCAGTCACCGCATCGAGAGCGGCGAACAGGTCGCGCGTGAGGTCTTCTTCATGTTCAAGTCCGATCGAAAATCGCACCAGGCGATCAGAAATGCCGGCTTTGGCGCGCGCCTCGGGGGCCATCGCTGCATGGGTCATGCTCGCTGGCATGCTGACGAGGCTTTCAAAGCCGCCTAAGGATTCAGCAATTGTGAATATTTGTAACCGTCGCAAGACCTCGGTCGCATCGATGCCCGGTGCGAATTCGACGCTGAACATGGCGCCGAAGCCTTTTTGCTGGCGCTTGGCGAGAGCGTGGCCCGGATGGGCTTCAAGACCTGGATAGAAGACACGGGCGACGCGGGGATCGGCGTCGAGCCGTTCGGCAAGGGCGCCCGCGGATTGCTGTTGGCGCGCCATCCTGACAAAGAGGGTTCGAAGACCCCTTAAGGTGAGATAGCTGTCAAACGGCGCGCCGGTGACGCCGGTGCAATTGGCCCACCAGGCAAGCTCTTCGCCAAAGGCTTTGTCGCGCGCGAGAACAGCCCCGCCGACGACATCACTGTGGCCGTTGATATATTTGGTGGTCGAATGAATGACGAGGTCACAACCAAGCAAAAGCGGATTTTGCAAGGCCGGCGACAGAAACGTGTTGTCGGCGACGGTGATGGTCCCGGCCGCTTTCGTGAGCGCGACGCAGGCTTCGATGTCAGTAATGCGCAACAACGGATTTGACGGCGTCTCGATCAGGAGAAGCCTGGGCCTGTCGATGAGCGCCGCCTCAAGCGCTTCTCCGTCTGTCAGGTCGATAAACAGGACTTGAAACTGCCCGCGTTTGGCGCGCGCCGTCAAAAGCCGGTGCGTCCCACCGTAGCAGTCATGAGGTGCGACCACGAGATCGCCAGGATTAACGAGATTAAGGACAAGATCGACCGCCGCCATGCCTGTCGCTGTAACGACGCCGGCCGCCGCCCCTTCCAGATCAGCAAGCGCCTCTTCGAAATAGCGCCGCGTCGGATTGCCCGACCGCGAATAATCGAATTCTGGCTTCGAGGCGGGGTCTGTCCAGCCAAAGGTCGCCGAAAGAAACAAGGGCGGCGCGGCGGCGCGGTGTTCGCGATCAGCGGCGACCGCCGCCGTTGCGGCTATGGTTTCCGGGCGCAAAGTTGCGGGCGGGTTAAAAGGCGAGGCGGTATTCATGGCAGTCCCTTTTCCAGAAAACTTTCAAGATGCCGGCCGATTGCGGCGGTCTCTTTGAGAAAAGCGTCATGACCGTAAAGGGAAGCGATCGCGACGACGGACGAAGGGCCGCCGAGACGGTCGCTCAGTTCTTTGACGTCCGTGAACGGAACAAGACGGTCGGAATCTACGCCAATAGCCAGCGTTGGCGTTGTGATCGATTCCGGTTGTTCGTGATGGCGATCGATCGCAGCCGAGAGTGTCAGATAGCGCGCCGCGCTCATCTTGGCGGCGTAATCGAAGCCGCGACGGTCAAGGTAATTGCCAACATTATCGGGCGCGCCGAGGCGCGGATCGAACCGGCCTTTAAATTCTTCGGGCGTTCGATATGTCGTCATGGCGAACTGGCGGGCGAGTGCGACACCGTCCTGGCTGCGGCCCGCCTCAATCGCGAATTCGATGACGCGCCGCTGTACGAGCCGCCAGGCTTGCGCCATAGGATGAGACACGTGCGCCGCACTGATTACGGCCAGTCGGTCGAGCGTCGTAGGAAAGAGGCGCGCATAAGCGAGGCCGATCATCCCACCGAAGGAGCTGCCAACAAAACCGTAGAGCCGTTTTACGCCGGCACGGCCGAGAGCGAAATTGAGAAGCGTCGCAAAATCTTCCGGACAAAGATCGATCGGCGCCGCAGGTTCGGCCGGGCAATAATCGGCGCCGACCACGCAATAGGTTTTGAGATCGATAGGCCCGCCCGGTCGTGCAATCCTGCCCCACCAGCCCGATCGCCCGCCGCTTTCATGGGCGACAAATCGGTGCGCCGAAATTCCGCCAAGGACAAGAACGAACGGACCGCACAGATTGCCGGCGAAACGCAACCGAATTTCTTCGCCGTCGAGTCTCGCGCCATAGCGACCGCGCCACGTAGCAGTGATGGGGAATTTGCGCTCCATGACGGCGATAACGTTGCGCGCTGACGCATCCGATGAACCACGCATTCGGCCGGCGTCGCTCGGCGCCACGCAGATTTCAATTTGGTCCATTTCAGCGCTCCCTTCTGAGACGCGCTGACCGGATCATGACATTCGCTTGGAATAAGCGGAACAATTGGAAAGGTGCGAGCCGCTGATGGCCTTGTTCCGCACCCTCCGCTTTAGCAATATTTGTTCCGCGCCTGCAAGCTGAAGGGTCAAATCAGCGCGTATCTGCCGGTTGTATAACAGCGAAAGACCGACGGAGTCAACGACCGTCCTCGCCCGGATAGAAAAAAGACTTTTGCGACCACAAAAGATTATCGCCGATCGGGATGCGGAATTCCTGATCTCAAACGTCTTACGTTTAGCGATAGTATATTTGCGTTTAGCGATAGAATTTTTGAACCTTTGCAGGCGCCATCTGGTCAAGGGCTTCGTGCGGGCGTTCCTGCATGAGCGACGTCGATCACATTACGAGAGCAATGGCGCCGGTATTGGTTTACTCCGATGAAGACGTCATTTCTGTCGATCAGGGCGTTCATGGAAATCTGCGTCACCGCGCCTAACAGGCCGCCGCAGACAATCAGCGGCCGGTGTTTCAATTCAGCGACCCGTGCGCTCCACGCGTCATCGACAACCAAATAATCATCACCGCAAAGATCGAGAAGCGGCGATCCAATCGCCTTGGCAAACGGCGCCAGCAAAGAAAAACGAGGCGTCTTGTCAGATGGCAAGGCGCTACGCGCAATTGGTTCGTCCACGTCCACCACTGCGCAATTGGCGCGATTAAATGGGGCTCTCCGGCCACAGACACGCTTCCAACTCTCATGTCTTTTGATGACGGGCGCCCTCGCTTTAAGTGAAGACATTAACTTCGGCAATGAGCTGTGGAGACGCATTTCGCAATTCTCTGAGCCGAACCAAATTCAAAACGCAATTCAATCAGGAGATTATTGGGGCTCTGCTGCATTCGCTCTGCTCACAGCTTTTAACCCTGATCCCACAACCCCCCCCATTTTTTGTTAACTTCCCTTTCAATGTAGTGAACGGTGAAACTGTACTCGATCAATCCTCTTACGCAGTTTTGAAAACAAAATTCCCATTGCATCGAATAAGCATGAACTGGCAATCTCTAAAAGATTTACGAGCTTTTGGGATTGAATACGGCATTTCAGATCAGTTTATGCATATCCCGGAGGCGACGGCTGAATTTTCCAATCGACTTACCGAATATCGGATACCTCACCGATTGGACGTCATTGAAGGAGATCATCGCAATCAGGTTGCGAGCCGCATGGGTACGGTCATCTTGCCTTACGTTATAGGCGTGCTTGATCCTCCGGAATAGCCTATTTGAGTTGTCCCTACCGAAAACTCCATCCGGGGCAGATTCGCAGCAAATGACGGCCTGCCGGAGATCGGCTATCCGTTCCATGATCGCGATATTTTGGTCACGTCTTGCGGGCGCATCTGCATGCACCGCAAGAAAATCAATATCTCAACAGTCCTCGCCGGTCAGCGCCTTGGAATCAAAGAGGTCG
>JAJFFW010000064.1 GCA_021776435.1 Parvularculaceae bacterium
ACCCCACCCCAGCGCAAGAAGATCTTTCTAATTGCGTTGTTCGCCCATAAAGGGCTCGCCCAAGAATATTCAATCTTTCACAAAGTGTCCATGAAGTAAATCATGCGCCGCAACACTGAACGTCTCCTTGCGGAAAATAGCGGCTTCACGCGCCAGGCTCGTCGAGCGTGACTTCGTGCCCCCAAAGACGTCGGGCATGAGTGACGACTGCCTCCTTGGTTTTGGGGTCGAGCTTGCGCCCTGCATAGGATTCCAGGCGCAGTTTTAATGTGCGGTCACCCTCAAGGTCTGCGGCTCTGACCTGAATATTGGGCTCGTGCTTACCAAGATCATACATTGCGGCCAGCGTCTCACGCACACAGGCAAAACCTCGATCGTCATGAATAGCCGTAACATCCATGTGCGTCGCCTTGGCGTCATCATTTAGAGCAAACATTCGCATGCGCCGCATTATGTTTGGTGAAAGATATTGGAGAATAAAACTCTCATCGCGGTAATTCTCCCATGCATCTTTCAGCACCATGCGCCAGTCTGCGTTTCCAGCAATGTCCGGGAACCATTCTCGGTCTTCTTCTTTCGGGGCTTCACAAATGCGCTTGATGTCTTCCATCATCGCAAAGCCCAGCGCATAGGGGTTGATCCCGGAATAGCGCGGATCATCAAAATCGGGCTGGAAAACCACCGAGGAATGCGAGTGTAAAAACTCCATGATCGCGCCTTCGCCAATTTGGCCGCGCTCATAGAGCTTGTTCATTATGTAATGATGGACAAAGGTCGCACAGCCTTCGTTCATCACCTTTGTCTGTTTTTGCGGATAGAAATATTGCGCAATATTGCGCACGATCCGCACCAGCTCTCGCTGCCAGGGACGTAAAGCTGGACTTGCTTTTTCTATAAAATAGAGAAGGTTTTCTTCGGGCAGTTTGATGTCTTTGACCTCGGCCTGACGCACCTCGGCTTCATCGTCTGGTTCATCCACATTGGGGAGGGTGCGCCAAAGGTCATTGAATGTTTCGTGCTCGTGTTTGGCGCGCGCAGCCAGCTTCGCCAGGCGGTCTGCATCGGATAACCGGGGCGGCCGGTTATAACGGAAAACGCCCTGGTCCATCAGCGCATGCGCAGAATCCAGAATTTTCTCTACTTCCTCGAAACCATATTCATCTTCGCACTTTGCGATGTATTTTTTCGCAAAATCCAGATATGGCAAAATACCTTCTGCATCCGTCCACTGACGGAAAAGGTAATTGTTTTTGAAAAAATGATTGTGTCCATAGCTAGCATGCGCCATCACCAGCGCCTGCATGGTCATGGTGTTTTCTTCCATGAGATAGGCGATGCATGGGTTGGAATTGATCACGATCTCATAGGCGAGACCTGTGTAGCCTTTTTGATAGAGGGTCTGGTCGCGGGCGAAATGTTTGCCGAAAGACCAGTGATCGTACATCAACGGCATGCCGTGGCTTGAATAGGCGTCGAGCATCTGTTCGGATGAAATAATCTCGATCTGGTTCGGGTAGACGTCGAGCTTCAAATCATTGAGGGCAATATCTTCGATTGCGGATTGCGTATGCTGCAGCGTTTCGAAATCCCAATCGGCGCCGGCGAAGAGGAGGGTGGGAGTGGTAGCGGGGAGGGTCATCGCCACATGCCTCGCTTCTGAAGATTATGACGATGCCTACATGTTACGACAATGATTCCGGGCAATATCGAAAGGAAGGGTAATAGCCAAAGTACGAAGCGCCAATCTAAGAAGACTTTCAGGCCTTCATGTAGAGGAGGTTGAATGCTCTCCAGCGGCACCAGTATGACGCTAATTAGAAACGGCGAAATCATTATCGGTACGAACAAAATGTAGACAGCAGATTTTAGAATTGCACGAAGTCCTCTTAAGGAAAGTCTATCGTGAATCAAAATTACGATTTTTATATACGCCGCCGTTGCAAAATATATTGCAACGGCGCCAAAAGCAGTAATCGCAAAAAGTAACAGCGTTTGATGAAGCGACATCACGCCGCCTCCGCATCTAAGTTGTCATTCCGGGGCGCGCGCAGCGCGAACCTGAAATCCATGGCAGCGACAGATCCAATTGGTTCTGCGGAAATGAAAGCGGTATGGATTCCGGATCGACCTTCGGCCGTCCGGAATGACAGAGGAGAGGTCGGAGAAATCATCACGCCGCCTCCTTTGCGCTCTTCGAGAACAGCTCTCGGAAGACCGGGAAGATATCTTGCGGACGGGCGATGCGGGTTTGCGCGAAATGCGTCCATTTCGGCGCGAAGGTGCGATAGGCACGCCATAGCTCGGCGCCAGAATCGGCATCTGCGAAAACTTCCAGCTCACGCTCGTCGAGTATCTCGATATAGGCGTAGTACTGGGATATCGGCATGACGTCCTGGTCGAGAATTTCAACGCAGCGCTTGGCGTCGCCGGACTGGGTGAAGCCGTCGGAGGCCTGCGCCACATAGATATTCCAATCATGGGCCGGGAAACGGTCTTTTTGAATTTCAAGCATTTTGTCGAGCGCGGTGGAAACAACGGTGCCGCCGGACTGACGCGAGTAGAAAAACGTTTCTTCATCGACCTCTTCTGCATGATGGGTGTGGCGTATGAAAACGACTTCCACACGTTCATATCGCCGTTTCAAGAACAGAAAGAGAAGCATGTAAAACCGTTTGGCGAGGTCTTTTTCGCGCTCGCCCATCGAGCCTGAAACATCCATCAGGCAGAACATCACCGCCGCGGTGGTTTCAACCGGCGTTGGCTCGAAGGCGTTATAACGCACGTCGAGCGGGTCGATGAACGGGGCCCAGCGGCGGCGCGCTTCCATCTCTTCAAGTTTTGCGATCAGCGCTTTTCGTTCCGCAATTTCCTCTTCGCCCGGTTGGGCTACGCGCTCTAACTTAAATAGGCGTGCTTTCAGTTCGTTCATTTCTTTGGTAGATGGGCGGCGAAGCGCCAGCCTGCGACCGTGCGCATTCCGCATGGTGCGGATCAAATTCATATTAGTCGGTGAGCCTGACACCGTAACGCCCGCCCGTTTGTATTGTTGCGATGTAATTTCTTTTAGGGAGCGCTTAACGAGATTAGGCAGTTCCAGGTCTTCAAAAAATATATCAAGAAATTCTTCTTGTGTCAGCGTGAACTGGAAACTGTCTTCTCCATCGCCGGAATCACTTGCTTCTTTACCCTTACCTCGACCCGCACCCTTGGGAGGTTTTTTAATCTTGTCACCCTGATCGAATTCCTTATTGCCAGGATGAACATGTTCACGGTGGCCGGATTCAGGGTTCAAGCGAAAGCGCGGCTCGGCTGTCGACTTCGACGGGATGGTGATCTTTTCACCCTTATCGAGTTCTTTCAGTGACCGGTCGCGCAGCGATTTGTTGACAGCGTCTTTGATCTGAGCACGGGCGCGTTTCAAGAACCGTTGGCGATTGCCGAGGGATTTCCCCTTGGGGTTCTTGCGTCGATCGATAAAGTGAGATGGGTTCATGACTGTATCACGCGCTTAATATCCATCCTGGCCGCTGTTTCTCGGGCGACCGGGATGATTGTCCGGGCCAGTTCATAGACTACCCCGCTTTGTTTACGCGCATATACCACTCGACGAGCCGGCGGACCTGACGCGGCGTATAGCCACGTTCCGCCATGCGGGAGACGAAGTTCTCATGTTTTTGTTCGGTATCGGTATCCCTCTTCGAGTCGAACGATATTACCGGCAACAGGTCTTCAACTTGAGTGAACATACGTCTCTCAATGACATTGCGAAGTTTTTCATACGACGTCCAGCGCGGGTTCTGGCCATCATTGTTGGCGCGTGCGCGTAACGCAAACTTCACCACCTCATTGCGGAAGTCTTTAGGGTTGGCGATGCCGGCCGGCTTTTCAATTTTTGAAAGTTCGGTGTCGAGGGTCGCACGATCGAGAAGTTGGCCCGTATCCGAATCTTTGAAATCCTGATCTTCGATCCAGGCGTCGGCATAGGCGATGTAGCGGTCGAATAAGTTTTGACCGTATTCTCCGTAACTTTCGAGATAAGCCTTTTGAATCTCCTTGCCGATAAAATCGGCATAACGCTGGGATAATTCCGATTTAATAAAATCGAGGTATTTTTTCTCGACCTCGTCTGCGAACTGTTCGCGCTTGATGGAATTCTCCAGCACATACATGAGATGGACCGGATCGGCGCCGACTTCGTCTGTATCGAAATTAAAAGTTTCAGAAAGTACTTTATAGGCGAAACGCGTTGAGACGCCGTCCATTCCCTCATCGATACCAGCTGCATCACGATATTCCTGATGGGATTTTGCTTTCGGGTCGGTATCTTTCAATTTTTCGCCGTCATAGACTCGTAATTTTGAATAAAGATTGGAATTTTCGTGTTCGCGTAAACGTGTGAGCACAGAAAACCGCGACAGAAGATCAAGGGTTTCAGGTGCGCAAGCCGCATCGGATAATTCAGAGTCCCTCAATAACTTTTCGTAGATCTGCCGTTCTTCCGTCACCCGCAGGCAGTAAGGCACTTTGATCACGCAGATGCGATCTAGGAAGGCTTCATTATGTTTGTTGTTTCGGAAGAGTTGCCATTCAGCCTCGTTGGAATGGGCCAGAATGACGCCGATAAACGGGATCGGTCCGAGGGCCTCTGTCCCTATATAATTGTGTTCCTGGGTCGCGGTCAGAAGGGGGTGCAGCACCTTGATAGGCGCCTTGAACATTTCAACGAACTCTAAAAGCCCCTGGTTCGAGCGGCATAACCCGCCCGAATAGGAATAAGCATCCGTATCATCCTGACTGAAGTGTTCCAGTTTACGAATATCGACTTTGCCGACCAGTGCGGAAATGTCCTGATTGTTCTCATCGCCGGGCTCGGTCTTAGTTATTCCGATCTGACGCAATTTCGAGGGAAACAGGCGCACCACTTCGAATTTGGAAATATCACCGCCGAATTCATCAAGGCGTTTTACAGCCCATGGACTCATCAAAAGGTTTAATCGCCGCTTCTCGATGCCATATTTTTCTTCCAGAAGCGCTTTTAGTTCATCACTCTGGAAAAGGCCGAGCGGGCTTTCGAAAACCGGTGAAATTTCATTGCCTGCTTTCAGGACATAGATCGGGTGGACTTCCATCAGATCTTTCAGGCATTCAGCGATGGATGACTTACCACCGCCGACGGGACCAAGCAGGTAAAGGATCTGACGCCGCTCTTCGAGACCTTGCGCCGCGTAACGGAAATAACTGACGATCCGCTCGATCGTATCTTCCATGCCGTAAAAGCCGCTGAAGACTTTATATTGGCGAATGGTGCGGTTGAAGAAAATGCGCGACAATCGCGGATCTCTTGATGTGTCGACCATTTCCGGTTCGCCAATCGCCGCGATCATCCGTTCTGCGGGGCTGGCGTACAGCACCGGATTGTCGCGAGCGGCTAGCAGATAGTCGCGCAGGCTCATCGCCTCCTGATTTATTTTTTGATAGCTCTCGGAAAAGAGGTCGAAAATGTCGAGATTTTCACCGTTCATGATCGTCACGCTCACCTTTTAAAATGCTCCCGGCGCGATTGCCGTATCGGCCGCACCCCCGTGGAATAAAAAAGGGCGCGGATCATATTGACCTTCGCCCCGCTTACCTTCTAGCCCGACTATCGGGCGATTACTCGTCGCAAATCCCCGTAACATGACCTCTGGCGTTGTTTCGAGGGTGTATATGGAGATGTGGGGTTGCAATCGGTATGCGCAAGTCTTTCGCACGCCTTTTGTCCTCGACCGCCAGTTACCGCCATGCGCCATTTGCCACCGCTGATCGTTACGTATTGTTTTGCAATACTCTTTTCGTCTTCGACCCCGATATTCTCGACGCCAGCATAACCTTCCCCAGCCCAAGGTTAACGCGGCGTTTATTAAGATTTCGTCACTGCCGGATATTGTAACACAATTGCGGCATTGTTGCGACAATTACGTTAGGCCGTATGCGGTTAATTCACGTTGACGTGAGGTAAGTCACTGATGCGTCTCACTGAATTATTATCGAAATATTTTTTCAATAAATAGATTGTGATGACGGGGAAGGCGACGGTGGAGGAATGTGATCGCAAAAAACGATTCGCTAACGCTTCAAACCATTGGATGCTGGAATATATGTCAAAATAGTTGGGGGGAGAGATCCTATCAAAGCCTGTAGGTTGACGCCTTAAATTCCAGATAAGTTGTGTCGTGATTCAGCGACCACCCCCGCCGCCATTATGCCTCTGATCGCGTTCCCGAGGACAAGAATTAAAACGCTGAATATGGGTGAGAATATGCATCTCCCGCATAGGGAACGTCTGGACATAACGAGTGAAATAACGCACTTAACAAGTGAAAAAAATGGAGCGGTGAAAGAAGTATGGGACTCATCGAAGACATCATGGCGCAACAGCTCTGGCTTCAGGTTTGGGTTGGATGGATGGGATTCGTTAATTTGAGCGCCATAATCTTTATACGCCGCATTGAGGCGCGCTGGGTATTTGTGGCGATGTTGGTTGCGTTTCCTTTGATGAATGTTCTTCATGCCCAGTTTGGCTATCAACGTATTTTGGGACTGGCGCACGTCATAGGTTGGACTCCGCTTTTGGTTTACCTTTGGTTGCGCCGAAAGCATTGGGACCTCTCGCGCCTGTCGGGGAAATGGATCATGGCCGTTTTCGTAACGGACTTGGTTTCGCTCGTTATCGATTATGTTGATGTTGCGCGATATTTTCTGGATCAGTGAATTTAATAATGTTAAGGGACTTCCTGTTCATCCGAGTTGAGTCATATCCATAAGGAATTATATGAGCTTGTTTCCTAGCCTGCCTGAGACACCGAGCCTGGGTGATGTGTACAAACAGTTTCCACAGAATGTGCGTCCACTATTAGAATACCACGATTTGTTATTGCGTGGGGACGGCCCGTTATCAGTCGCGGAGCGCGAATTAATCGCTGCCTTTGTATCGGGTCTTAATGCTTGCGAATTCTGTTTCGGGGCTCACAAGATTTATGCACGCGCCTTTGGGGTGGATGAAGCCCTGATCGATTCATTGCTCGTGAGTGTCGATACGGCTCCAGTTGACGATAAGCTTAAACCCATCTTGAAATATGTGGCGAAACTGAAAGACATGCCGCCAAAGCTTACGCCTGCTGATGCGAAGGCCGTGTATGAAGCTGGTTGGTCAGAACGGGCGCTATTCGACGCCGTTCAGGTCGCGGCCCTTTTTAATTATATGAACCGAATCATAGAAGGGACAGGAGTCACTTATGATTATAGTGATAATCCCCCTACCCAGGATGATTTGGAAATAAAACGAAATCGATCGTACACCGATTATGGCCGTATGATTGGCGTCATAGATTGACCCAATGATTGGTGATACCCCGACACTCCTAACCGACCGTCTGCGCTTGCGACCACCTGTTATGGAAGATTTTCCAGCGCATGCGGCCTATCAGGGTGATCTGGAGATAATGCGATATATCACTGGCGCCCCTTGTTCTGAGGAGGAAGCCTGGCGTCGCTTTATGGGGGCGGTGGGGCACTGGGCATTGTTTGGTTATGGTTTCTGGGCAATCGAAGAATTGGCGACATCCAAAGTACTCGGCGAAATAGGCTTTATTCATGCCAAGCGAGTCATAGAAACTTGCGCGCGAGATACGGAGATGGGTTGGCTTTTAGGACGCGAGGGGCAAGGCAAAGGGTATGCCTTTGAGGCCGGGCAGGCGGTCATGGCTTGGGGTCGGCGCCATCTCGATTCTGACCGTTTCACGGCGCTGATTTCCCCGGAAAATTCGCCGTCGATCAGATTGGCTGAAAAGTTCGGCTTCACATTTGACAGGCAAACCCCCTATCAAGATGAACAAGTTAATATTTACACCTGCCCGTTCGAAACGTCGGACTAAGAATAGTCGCGCGCCAGCGCCTCGCGGATTAACGCCGCAGACTCCCTTACACCGTAAATGGCGATGAATGACCCCATGCGCGGCCCTTGCGATTGGCCGAAGCATATTTCGTAGATGGCTTTGAACCAATCCCGCAAATTCTCATAGGCTTGAGTTTTGCCTGCGTCGAATACAGTCGTTTGCAACAGCCCTGTATCGGTCAAATCGGCGGGGAGGACGTCGAGTCGAGCAATGAGATCTTCGAGCGCGGCGCGCTCTCGATCATCCGGCGCTCGGTAAACTTTGTCTGGCGCCACGAAGTCATTGTAATAGCGCACAGCATAACCGGCGAGTCGGTCAAGATTGGGGTGCGTTTGCATCGTTACGCCAGGTGCGTAACGTTCAATGTAACCCCAAAGCTGCGCCTTGTCGGATGCGCCCGCCGCACTCACCAAGTTGAGCAGGAGTGCGAAGGATACCGGGCTTGTCTCTACAGGAGGTTTTCCTTCGTGCACATGCCAGACTGGATTGTCGAGTAAAGCCGAACCCGTTTGATCAGCGTATTTATCTAATTGAGAGAGGTAATCATCCACAGCCTTCGGGATCACATCGAAATACAGCTTCTTCGCTTTTTTTGGGGATTGGAAAACGTAATAGGAAAGACTTTCCGGTGAGGCGTAGGTGAGCCATTCCTCAATTGAAAGTCCGTTGCCTTTGGATTTAGAAATCTTTTGGCCGGTCTCATCGAGGAAGAGTTGATAATTGAAACCTTCGGGGGGTTCTCCGCCGAGGGCGCGGACAATCCGTGAAGAGAGTTTTGTTGACTCTGTTAGGTCTTCGCCCGCCATTTCATAATCAACGTTAAGCGCGAACCAGCGTCCAGCCCAATCGGCTTTCCATTGCAATTTCACTGCGCCGCCCGTGATGGATGTTTTTACCTTCTCGCCGTTTTCGTCCTCATAGACGACGGTTCCCGTTTTCACATCGCGTTCGAGCATCGGAACATAGAGCACACGACCGGTTGTTGGCGAAATTGGCAAGAAAGGTGAATATGTTTTGCGCCTGTCATCACCGAAAGTCGGTAAAATAATTGACATCACATCGTCATATTTTTCGAGCATGCGCAGCAGCATTTCGTCGAACCGGCCGGATTTATATTCCTCCGTAGACGAGCGGAATTCATACTCAAAACCGAATTGATCCAGAAAAGCGCGAAGCCGTGCATTGTTATGGTGCGCAAAGCTCTCATGCGTGCCGAAAGGGTCGGGTGTCATGGTCAAAGGTTTTTGAAGATGTTGGGCCAGCATCTCCTTATTCGGCACGTTGTCCGGAACCTTTCTGAGGCCATCCATGTCGTCGGAAAATGAAATGAGCCGCGTCTCGCGCCCCGTCATCAGCGCGAAGGCGCGCCGCACCATGGTGGTGCGCGCCACCTCCTGAAAAGTGCCTATGTGCGGAAGACCGGAAGGCCCGTATCCTGTCTCAAAAACCACTGGGCCTTTGTGGTCGATACGCTCCATCCGCTTCACGAGCTTGCGCGCTTCTGCGAACGGCCAGGCTTTGGCGTTCTCAATCTCGGCGGAGGAAAAGATTTTGGCTTCAGCGGCTGTCATGGCAAGGCTTTCGGCGAAGTATCGGGTCGTGTGGTTTAGGCGCTTGAGGGCGCGACGGTCAACGTCCAGGCGCCAATGGGTTATGGCCTCAATCGGCGCAACGCCAAGGGCGCCGGGCGCGAATGTGCGCATGCGCCGCGCTTGCCCGCGCCGCCAAGGGTCGTTAGCTTGCCAGCCAACACAACGCTTAGGAGCAATCGCATGGCCGAGACCGTACCGCAGCTCACCCCACAGGAAGCCATTATCTATCTCATGGTCATGACTTCCGCTTCGGATGGGCGGATATCAAAACGGGAGCTCATGACGATTGGCCGTGTGGTGCGTTCGTTCCCGGTCTTTTCGGAGGGTGATGAGCAGGGTCTGGTCGAAACCTCAGAGCGTTGCGGCGCCCTGATGGCGTCTGATGACGGCCTTCATAAGGTGCTGACAGCGGCCTCGACGGCGCTTCCTAAACATCTGGCGGAAACCGCTTATGCGGCGGTGGTGGATGTCGTGACAGCGGACGAGAACCTCAATGTCACTGAAATTCGCGTCCTGGACCTTGTCCG
>JAJFFW010000065.1 GCA_021776435.1 Parvularculaceae bacterium
TCGCCGGCGACTAACCGTTTCGCCAGTTCCTGACCGCGTCCGATGCGGCAAACGTTCCAGCCCAGCCGCGTCAGAGATGTATCGAGCGCATCGATCGTTTCCCGTGAATCGAATTCTGCCGTCGCCTCTTCGGAAAATCCAAGAGCGCGGTAGTCGTCGCGCAGGTCATATACGAGGCCGAGTCTCATGAGACAGCCTCGTTTGCATGAAGGACGCTACCGAACGTTCCGCCAGGGTCCGCGTAATGATAATATACGCCTTCGAAATTGCGCAGGATGAGATCATCGCCGTCCCGACCAACGACGTAATTGGGGAGCAGCGGAATTTTGCCGCCGCCGCCGGGAGCGTCGATGACAAATTGGGGAACCGCATAACCGGTCGTGTAACCGCGAAGACCCTCAATTATTTCCAGCCCCTTCGAGACCGGCGTGCGGAAATGCGCCGACCCGGTGATCGGGTCGCACTGGTAGAGGTAGTATGGTTTGACGCGCCGTTTCAGCAGCCCGTGCATCAACGGCTTGATGATCGAGATGTCATCATTGACGCCTTTCAACAGCACGGTCTGGCTGCCGAGCGGAATGCCGGCGTCGGCGAGACGCGCGGTCGCTTCCGTCACTTCCGGTGTCAATTCGTCCGGATGCGTGAAGTGGATACTCATCCAGAGAGGGTGGTATTTCTTCAGGATAGCGGTAAGCGACGGGGTGATCCGCATGGGAAGCACCACGGGCACTTTCGAGCCAATGCGGATGAACTCGACGTGCTCAATCGACCGCAGGCGCCCAAGCAGATAGTCGAGCCGGTCGTCGGACAAGGTCAGCGGGTCGCCGCCGGAGATCAGCACATCGCGAATTTCCGGATGGGCAGCGATATATTGCAGAGCGGATTCCCATTGCGCCTTGGAGAACTTATATTCCCCGCCTGGCTCGCCGACCATTCGTGAGCGCGTACAGTAACGGCAATAGGTCGAACAAAAGCCGGTCGCCAGAAAGAGAACCCGGTCAGGGTAGCGGTGCACGAGACCCGGAACGGCGGCGTCATGGTCTTCGTCAAGGGGATCGTCCGCCTCACCGGGCGTTTTGAGAAACTCATCGCCAACGGGAATGTGGGTACGGCGCAACCCCTGGGAAGGATTGTCGAGGCTCAAAAGGCTCGCGTAATAGGGCGTCACGCCCATGGGCAAAGCGCCGGACCGACGCGCCACGGCATCGCGTTCGTCTGAACTCAGAACAAATATCCGGTCAAGTTCGGCAAGCGTTTTGATCCGGTTCCTGATCTGCCAACGCCAGTCGAGCCATTCGGCGTCCGACGACGCCGGAAAGAAGCGGTCGCGAAACGCCCGAGATCGGTCCGAAAACGGGAAAACCGCCCCATCGGAGCGGTCGTCGTTGAAAAGTAGTTGCGATATCGGTTTGGGGTCGGCGCCTTGTTTGAAGCGTCGATTCGGAGGCTCAGCGGCCTCCTCGGCCGCTTGCCCGTTCATCAAGGTTGTCACCTGAAGAGGGTCTCCCGTCTGAAACGGACCGTCGCGCGAACATCGTCGTTTCTGGCGTCTTGGTTTCAGGCAGTCGATATTTATTCTTTATCGCGCGGTCTTCAAGTAGAATCTTTGAAACGGCAAAAAATTGTTTGGTCGAGCGGCCGGCCGCCCGGCATCCCGTGGTCGGCATTTCGGCCTGCGTCCGTAATGGGGCAAAACCAAATAACGGCCGTTAGATAACAACTCGTCCATGTCTAATTTTTGAATGAGCGGCCAATTCGGGAGCTTGGAGTGTTAGATTACAAATACCCACCATTCATGGGTATTTTAGACGATGTCCATTCCGTCGAACAAAGGATCATTTTCGGCCTCCAGTTCAACCGCGGTAAGCGTTTCTTCGGCGTCGCTTAAACTGTCGACGCAAGCGATATGAAACAACGCATCGCCGCGATTGACGATTGGCAGGTTGGATCGGCCAATGATAACGCCGGAACTGCGCGCTAATAAATCTTCGCTGACGTGCCCGAGGGGATCGGAAACCGTTCCAATGATTTCATCCTTCTTCACGTTTGCGCCAAGCGTCTTGCGGGCGCGTAATATTCCTCCCATCGGCGCGCGCAGCCAGTGGCTTGATATGGCGCGTATGGGTTCTGTTCGTTTCGCTGTTTCCTTGCCCTTCGGCAACATGCCGATATGGCGCAAAACGCCGAGCACGCCCTTCACGCCGATGCGAATGGCGGATTCGTCAAACCGCAGCGCTTCTCCGGCCTCATAGAGCAAAATGTTGCACCCGACTTCCTGCGCCGCTTGACGGAGCGACCCGTCGCGCAAGTTCGCATTCAGCATGATAGATGCGCCGAAGGCGCGCGCCATAGCCTCGACAACAGGATCATCAAGATTCGCTCTGATCTGCGGTAAATTCGTCCGGTGCACGGCGCCGCTATGAAGATCAATACCGTAATCGGCGTGCTGAACGATCTCCGTCATGAAAATATACGCCAATTGCGATGCAAGTGACCCGGACGCGCTCCCTGGAAAGCACCGGTTGAGATCGCGCCGGTCCGGCAAGTATCGTGATAATCCAACAAAACCATACGTGTTGACGACGGGCGCAAGGACAAGCGTGCCGCGTAATCGTTCCAAGGTCTTTATTTCAATTAGACGACGAATGATCTCAACTCCGATAATCTCGTCGCCGTGAACTGCGGCGCTAACGAAAGTCACCGGTCCCTCGCGCTTACCATGCAGAACCTGCACGGTTAAGTGCATTTGTGTGTGGTCGGATAAATAACTCAGAGGCAGGTCAACGACCCGTTGTTCACCCGGTTCGATTGTTTCGCCGCCAAGCTTGAATGCATTCATTGGCATGTTCGGATTAACCCGTTCCTCTCGTCTTGGTTCTTCCGGGTTTTGCTTCCTTCTCCAGATACTCGATAATCATGCCCGCCACGTCGATGCCGGTTGCGTTCTCCAATCCTTCGAGACCCGGCGACGAGTTAACCTCCATCACAACGGGCCCATGATTGGCGCGCAGTAGATCGACACCGCAAACATTCAGACCCATCGCTTTCGCCGCTGTAACGGCGGTAAGCCTTTCCGTCGGCGTAATCTTGATCGTTTGTGCTGTGCCGCCACGATGTAGGTTAGATCGGAAATCTCCTTCCTTACCTGTACGTATCATTGCTGCGACAACTCTCTCGCCGATCACAAAGCACCGTATATCGGAACCGCCTGCTTCCTTGATAAATTGCTGGATTAAAATATTGGTGTTGACGCCGCCGAAGGCTTGAATGATCGACTCGGCTGCTTTCTGTGTTTCGCCAAGAACGACACCTATGCCTTGCGTTCCTTCAAGCAGTTTTATGATGACTGGCGTACCGCCCGCCATTTCGATGATCTCTTCCGCCCGCGACGTTTTGTGGGCGAATACGGTAACCGGTAGGCCAACGCCTTTTCGCGCCAGCAATTGCATACTCCTTAGCTTGTCTCGAGACCGTGAAATGCCCACAGATTCGTTCAAGGGGTAAACCCCCATCATTTCGAATTGACGCAACACCGCCGTTCCATAAAAAGTGACTGATGCGCCTATTCGGGGAATAACTGCATCATATTTTGGCAACTCCTCGCCGCAATAACGGATCGTCGGCCGGTTTGACGTGATGTTGATGTAACAGCGCAAATGGTCGATGACGTCGATTTCATGGCCGCGTTTTTCAGCGGCCTCGACAAGGCGTTTGTGCGAATACAGTCTCTCATTACGGCATAACAGGGCGAGTTTCATGATTGTTCTCCAGGGATTATATTTTTTTCAATTTCTAGTTCTTCCGGCCCGCGCAATAGGAACGGCCCGGATCGATAATAAACTTTCCACGAATAGCTTCTCTTCCGACAAGCATACGGAACCCAAGCTCATCCCTATTTGTCAGCGTGAGTTCGATAGGCAGTTTGTTTTCACCAATGACGGCGATTGTTTCTACGACATACCGCATTTCGCTGTGCCCGGTTGAGCTGGTGATCTTGCGCCGTTCCAGCACCGGCGCTTCACACTTGATCTCCGGTAGGCGGCGGTGTTGCACAGGGTGAACGAAAAACTCGACGTGAAGCGCGCCATCCTTCTCAAACGGGCGTATACGGAACGCATGCATCGCTGACGTTCGGGCGCCGGTATCAATTTTCGCCTTGATTGGCGGCGTCCCGAAATTTGGCAGCGCCACCCATTCTCGCCAGCCAATGACAGATTTTCCATCAAACGCCTTTTGACCGTCTTGAGCTTTAGTGTGTCGTTTCTTTGCCTTCGTTGGTTCCTTCGAAACTGGCCTCGCCGAGACGCCGGTAGCTGGCGAAGGTGCGTGCGTTCGCGAGTGCATAATAGGTCTCCATATCTAAAAGGATGAAACCGAGTTCGAACATTTCGTCCGCCAGTTCCCGAAGAAAGCAGTCGGGGAGCTTTTTCCGGTCCGCGATCTTGCGGAGCATTTTCGGGGATATCCGGTACCGCCCGTTGGGTTTGCCGCCAAAAGGCTTGTCGTACAGGTCCGCGAGTTTTCGGGCGATGTCCGATATTGAAGGCCGCATGATTGGGTTGCTCTTGGCTGCGACCTCTTAGATATGCATAAAAATATGCTATAGCAATAAAAAATGTTGCTAAAGGAACATAAAGTACTTATTTTCGACAAAAACGGTTAAATTATTTGGAGCAATATCGCGGCTATGGCGGCATTACAAATACTTCTCGGGCTGGTTGCCCTCGCCTTAGGCGGCGACGCCCTTATGCGCGGCGCCGTTGGCGTAGCGATGATACCTTGTGGGGAGATGCAGCTATGAGCGATGCCGATATTTCAACTGCCGCCCTCTACGCCTTCGATGTTTATGACGGCGTGCCGGCGCAAAAACTAGCGCCCGCCGATCTGTTCAAACCGGTGACGGAAAACGTCGCTTATCGCTGGGTTCATCTTGATCTCGGGCAGCCCGGCGTCAAGGAATGGATTGAAGACCATATCGATGAGGCGGTTGCTCAGGCTTTAACGCTGGAAGACACAAGGCCGCGCTGCGTTAAACACAAAGACGGCCTCCTTTTGAATTTACGCGGCGTCAATTTAAATCCGAATTCCGATCCCGAGGACATGGTGTCTGTCCGTTTGTGGATCGAAGGACGAAAAATCATTTCGGTGCGTCGTCGTCGGTTAATGGCGGTTGTTTCGTTGCGGGAAGCCATTGAAGCCGGCAAACCGCCCATTACGGTTGGCGCCTTTTTGGCGCGTCTCGCGTGCGGTCTGACCGAACGTATGGACGGCGTAATCGGCGATCTGTCCGATAAAGTTGATGCGCTTGAAGAAATGAGCATTGAGGCGCCGGAGGGGCTTCGTATGAACCTTGCCGACTTAAGGCGCACTATCATCATGCTTCGACGCTATATCGCACCGCAAAGGGAAGCCTTGTCGCGACTTCACGCCGACGGCGCATCATTCTTTGAAGAAGGCGACCGTATCTTGTTGCGTGAAACTTTGGATCAAATCACGCGCATGGTAGAGGAAATGGACGCCGTGCGTGAACGCAGTTCGATCCTCTATGAACAGATCGCAGACCGGCGCGCGGAAGAAATGAACCGCAACATGATGATTTTATCCGTGGTTGCGGCGATTTTCTTGCCGCTCAGCTTTCTGACCGGGCTTTTAGGCGTCAATGTCGGCGGCATCCCCGGCGCGGAAAACCCTTACGCCTTTTGGACCTTATGCGCGCTTATGCTTGTCATCGGATTCGCTATTTCCATGCTCTTTAGAAAGCTAAAATGGATATGAGATTATTCTTTCTGATTGGCGCTTTATTTTTAGCCTTTCTATCTCCCGGCAACGCGCAAATTGACACGACACAGGCAGTAGAAGGCGTTGAAGCGCGCCGAGCCTTATTAGAGGAATTTGCAAAAGAGATCGAAGAAGATGAAGCAGCAGACTATCTTTCACTGCGAGAACAACTGCGCGCAATAAGGACGGAGGCAATCGCCTCATCCCGCCCGATGCGCGATCGCCTGCGCGAGGTTGAAGATAATCTTGCGATTCTAGGGCGCGCGCCACAAGAGGGCGCGACAGAACCTGCCGAAATCGCCGCACAACGATCACGACTGTTGGAGGAGAGTGCGGCGATCGGACAAATATTAGCGCAGGCCGACCTTAATATCTCGCGATCCTCTCGATTGTTGCAAGACATTTCAGCCCTCCGGCGTGAAGCGTTTTACCTCAACATTCTAAAGCGCGGGGCGCTGCCTATAAGCCCATCGGTGTGGGGGCCTGCGATCCAAAGCTTTAGAGACGGTCACAACAGTTTTACTTCCAAGGCGGACAAATGGCTCAAGGACCGGAAAACAGCCGATCGCCCGTTAATGCCAATTTGGGCGTTATTGGCTGCGCTTATCTTCGCGGTAGTTATGTTCGGACCCGCCCGCCGATGGGTTGACGCGACTTTCTTGAGGCGGATTGAAGCAGTTGAACCAACGCCAACGACGCGCATGACGGCGGCGGGGATCAGAACCCTGGCCCGCGCCATACCCGGCGTCATTGGAGGCTGGGTGGTAATGGAAACCGCCCGAGCGCAAGGTCTGATCTCTCCAGCCACTGAACCCCTTGCGCTCGCTATTTGGTTTGGGCTTTTGGGGCTTCTTGTCGCCGATGGGATGGCGACGGCTGTTTATGCACCCAAACTTCAAAACTGGCGTCTAATCCCGCTCATCTCTACATCCGCCGCACGGGTTCGCGTCCTGATCCTTTCTGCAGCCACATTGTTGTTTGTCGACGCCTTGCTGAAAGCTGGCGCTGAGTTTCTTGGATCGACCGAAGAACTATCCCGCCTGCACGGCGCAATCGTCGCCACTATCGGCGCGGGCTTGCTTTGGCTCTTTTGCCGGAAATCACTTTGGCGGTTGGACGAACAAAGAGCGCTTGAAAGCGCCGGCGACGCATCGCAGCGGTGGCACGCGCTTCGCAGAATCATTGCGTCAATCGCGATATTAGCTGTCCCTGCTACGCTCACTGGCTATGTTGCGCTTGCGCAATATGCCGTTACCCGGATTTTTTTGATTGCGGGCGTATTGGCGTTTGTATGGTTTGTTCGCGTTCTCGTCCAGCAAACGATTGACCACTTCCGCAGCAAGGCGGCGGCGAAAGCGCGCGTTGATGAAGCGATTTCCGAAGAAGGCGAAAACCTCTTTTTCTTTTGGATCAGTATCGTCATTGATTTACTTTTGATCGGTCTGGCTGCGCCAGTTTTTCTCGTCGTCATCGGCGTTGAATGGTTTGAGGTTCGAGACTGGATCAAGGATGCATTTTTCGGCTTCAAGGTTGGCGCGATTACCATATCAATCGCCCAAATTCTTGGCTCAATCCTGACATTTGCGTTGATTTTGTTTGCAACGCGGTTCGTGCAGCGCAGCGTCGATAAGCGCTACTTTGCGAAGTCAAAATTGGATGAAGGCGTTCGCAACTCTTTTAGAACGCTGCTTGGTTACGCAGGGCTGGTCTTTGGCGTTGTAACCGCGATTGCGTTATTGGGCGTCAATTTAACAAACCTTGCGCTAATCGCCGGCGCATTGTCCGTCGGCATTGGATTTGGCTTGCAGAGCATCGTCAATAACTTCGTCTCAGGTCTCATTCTTTTGTTTGAGCGCCCTATTAAAGTTGGCGATTGGATCGTCGTTGCATCCGGTGAAGGTATTGTAAAACGTATCAGCGTACGCTCAACGGAAATTGAAACCTTTGATCGCTCTTCGATTATTGTCCCTAACTCAGAGCTGGTCTCATCAGCCGTCACTAACTGGACGCATAAAGACAAATATACGCGCATCATCGTCCCAGTAGGCGTTTCCTATAAAGAAGACCCCGAACGGGTGATGGATATATTGAAAGGCGTCATTGCCGAAAATAAACGCGTGGTGAAATTCCCGGAACCGTTTGTCTATTTCGGCAGGTTCGGAGACAGCTCGCTCGATTTCGAGCTTCGCATTTTTATTCGCCAGATTAACGACCGTATTATTGTCCAGAATGAGTTGCGTGTAGCAACTTTCAAGGCGTTCAAGGAAGCCGGGATCGAAATACCGTTCCCACAGCGCGATTTGCATTTAAAGACGACATTTCCCTTGTCTACGGAAACATCGAAATAGAAAGCACTGATTGATGTTGAATCTTTTGGGAAACAACGGGTCTGTTTTCGATGGCCGTATCGCGCTCCAAAAGCGACTCTAAAATTTAATGTACTAAGAGTCCGTTTGAGAATATGCTTTGAGAGTTGTCCGACATGTGATTCATCATTTTCATGTGGACACCAGCAAGCCGTGGCCGGATGGCCGAGATTGAGCGGAAGACGAAACGTTACCCGACTGATCTGACGAATGAAG
>JAJFFW010000066.1 GCA_021776435.1 Parvularculaceae bacterium
TCGTTACATTATGCAGCACGCTCAAGACGAACTTCGGATTCGATAAGGACACTAGCAAGTTTATGATTCTAGTGTGGTTTTGGATTTGAAGTTCGTTGTGAGCAAGCTGCGAATTATGTAACGAACTTCAAATCCACCACACTAGGAAAAGCCATGATAAACCTTATTCTGGATAGCGCTGGCGGGTAACGTTAAGCCCTGCAGGCGATTATGAAGGGTCGGGGGGTGAAGAAATCGCCAGGTCAATTGCGGCGACAATCGGCGCCACGACATCAATCGGCGTTTGTCCCCGGGTCATACCGGTGCGGACAATAATTGCGTTTTTTGATGGAATGATGAAGACATACTGACCCTCATGTCCGGCCATGAAATAAACGTCTTCCGGCATGCCTGGCAGATAGCGTTTGCGCCCATTGGCTCCATCCAGATTGAGCCAGAAATGCGCCCCATACTCACCATCTGATGCGAGAGTCGGATTGCTCACATATTTCGACCAACCTTCTGGCAACAAACGCTTTTCGTCCCAGACGCCGTTTTGAAGATAGAGCTGACCAAGGCGCGCCCAGTCGCGTGTTGTTGCGTATACGTAAGAAGACCCGAGCGCATTTCCTGCAGCGTCAACTTCGAGAGTGATGCTGGCTGCGCCGATCGGTTCGAAGATTGCTTCGCGCGCAAATGAATGTAGATCAAGACCGCGTTCCGCCAATACCGCTCGCAGCGTTCGCATGATGAGATTGGTGGTTCCGCTCGAATAATACCAGACTTCGCCAGGCGGATGAGCGAGCGGTTTGTTTGCTGCAATCGCACCCGCGTCGGATGATGCGAATAACATTCGGTTTACGTCTGATCGAGTGTCGCCGTACTCTTCCTCGAACTCGAGACCGCTCTGCATACGCAGGAGATCGTTCCAGGTTATCGCGTGGCGCGGGTCGCGGTCACGCCATTGCGCAACCGGGGCAGGAGCATCGACGTCAATATACCCTTTTAATACCGCCGCGCCGATAAGGGTCGCAGTGACGCTTTTACCCATGGACCAACTTAGAAACGCCGTGTCGGCAGTGAAGCCTTTTGCGTATTGCTCAGCTATAATCTGTCCATCGACGGCGACCAAAAGCGAACGGTGGTTTGCATCGTTTATTCTGAACGCGTCATCTATGACGTCGTTGAGTTCATCGTAATTGACCGTTGTCATGGTCCGGTTCGAGTCTGCTGTCGCCATACGCCACAGATCGGCTGCTTTTGCCGGCGCTGGAGTTGGTAGCTCGACAACACGCCCACCATTGACTAGAGTGCAACCATATCCGTCCCGGTAGATTGCTTTCGCCCGACCAAAACCGTACAAGGACGCACTAATAAAACGATACTTCTGGTTCACCTTGACGCCGATTTTGTCGAGTATCGGACTAACGCCTTCAAACTCAACCTCTTGCACCATATCTGCGTCACGGCCTGCGACGAATATTTCCGAGCATAGAACCTTGGCCTTATAGCCGGCGCCGATACGGGCGCGCCCATCGATGTTGACGACGGCAAAAATAGCGGCGGCGGCCAGTGCAGCTCCGGCTCCAAGAAGTATCCTTTGACGCATTGGTTTGATCCTTTTCAGCACAGATAGCTTAACGTCATAAGCGTAAAAGGGAAAAACTACCTGCAGTTCCAAATCATCGTGATGTGATCGCTGGTCAACGCCCGCGACCCGAGGTCTTATGGACGTTTCGGGATTTTTGCGCTAGTCGAGGTTTTCGCAATGAAAGAGGCATGTCCCTTGCAAAAAATTTATCAAGATGCGGCTGGCGCCCTCGATGGGCTGCTCTTCGACGGCATGACAATTATGGCTGGCGGATTCGGGCTTTGCGGCATCCCTGAAAACCTCATCCTAACTGTGCGTGAGAGCGGCGTGAAGGATCTCACGGTTATTTCCAACAATGCAGGGGTCGATGGTTTTGGGCTGGGGCTTTTGCTTGAAACACGGCAGGTCAAGAAAATGGTCAGCTCCTACGTTGGTGAGAACAAAGAGTTTGAGCGTCAGTATCTCTCAGGCGAATTGGAACTGGAGTTCAATCCCCAAGGCACACTCGCTGAGCGCTGTCGCGCGGGCGGGGCGGGCATTCCCGGCTTTTACACGAAAACCGGTGTTGGCACGGTGATCGCTGACGGAAAAGAGCACAGGGTATTCGACGGCGAAACCTATATTCTTGAAACCGGCCTTATTGCTGACCTTGCGATCGTCAAGGCGTGGAAAGGCGATGAACAGGGTAATCTTGTTTTTCGAAAAACCGCGCGAAATTTTAATCCGATGATGGCGACAGCAGGCAAAACAACCGTCGCTGAGGTAGAAGAGCTTGTCCCTCTCGGCGCGCTCGATCCCGATTGCATTCATACACCGGGGATCTTTGTTCAGCGCATGATCAAAGGCGAACACGAAAAGCGCATCGAACAACGAACCATCCGCCAGCGGGAGACAGCTTAATGCCCTGGGATCGCAACCAAATGGCGGCGCGCGCCGCGCAAGAACTGCATGACGGCTTTTATGTCAATCTCGGCATTGGCATACCAACGCTTGTCGCCAATTACATACCCGAAGGTGTCGACGTTACGCTGCAATCGGAAAACGGCATGCTCGGCATGGGACCGTTTCCGTATGAGGATGAAATCGACGCTGATCTCATCAATGCCGGCAAGCAGACGATTACGGAGCTTCGCCGCACGTCCTATTTCTCATCGGCTGATAGTTTCGGCATGATTCGAGGCGGTCATATCGACCTGGCTATTCTCGGCGCTATGGAAGTGTCGGAGAAAGGCGATCTCGCCAATTGGATGATTCCAGGCAAGCTCGTCAAAGGCATGGGTGGGGCGATGGATCTGGTCGCTGGCGTAAAGAAAGTGGTCGTTGTGATGGATCACACGTCTAAATCCGGGGCGGCAAAAATTTTGAAAGAGTGCACCTTGCCGCTGACGGGAATCGCTGTGATTGACATGATCATTACTAATCTCGGCGTCTTCGAAGTCGAGCGCGGCAAAGGCATGTCGCTGATTGAACTCGCATCGGATGTGACGGTCGATGAGGTTCAGACCGCTACCGAGGCCTCATTCGACATTGCGGTTTAACGATTATTAGCTGTGTTCGGCGGCTGTTCGTTTTTCGCGAATGCTCGATAAAGTTTGTTTCAGCTTCTCAACCTGAATTGCATTCGGGTCACCACCGGTTTCCTCCGCCAAGGCGATCGCGCGCAGTATTTCCCTTTCCGCCATGTCAAACCGTCCGCCTAAATCGTGAACCGTGGCGAAGAACGAAGCGATATAAGGGCTGTTTGGATGATAGCGCTTGAGTTTGGTCATCAACGCGACCGCAGCCACGTCGTGGTTCTCTCTTGCAAGCGCCATTGCGGCGACGCCAAGATCGAACCACGCCGGTATGAAACGGTAACCGAGCTTCGCTTCCTGTTCCTCAAACCAGGAGTCTATGCCCGCCGCCCCTTCGGTCTCCGCGCGCGCTTTCACGTCTTCAGGAAATCGCCATGCGGGAAAAAGCTCCATGAATCCTTCGTGCATGCCGGACGCAAAATTCTTGAAGTGATCGGTTTTCGGCGTGATGGCGTATGTCCACTCAAGGGATTCCGGCGCCTTTTGTTTGAATAAGGAGGCAAGATCAGTGCTGGACGGCACTGTCGGACCGCCGTCGCCTTCACCCACAGCCATATAGACAAATGCGTCGGGTTTGGCGGCGTCTGCAAAGAATGCTTCGGCCTCTTCAAACAATACGCGATCGCTGACCCATGCGCTCGATCCAAGCGCGATATAGGCGTCGAACAATTCAGGCCTTTTGAATAAAGCGTGCAGTGTAAAGACGCCGCCGAAGGAATGACCGATCAGGATGCGCTCGCCACTGGTTCGATAATTGGCGCCCATGAACGCGGTCCACTCGTTCTCTATGAAGGATAGAAACGCATCGGCGCCGCCAGTATAGAGAAAGTTGGGGTCGGATCGGGGCACATAATCGCGATTGCGGTTTACATTGCGCACCCCAACGACAATCACCTCAGGATAGACATGATTATCGATCATGTAGTCGAGATAGGCCGCGACAAGTTCGAAATTCCATTCGCCGTCAAGAACGTAGACAATCGGGAACGCCTTGTCCTGTGTTTCATATCCTGGCGGTACGCGAACAAAAATTTCCCGGTCTTCGGCAAGCACGTCCGAATGCAGTGTGTGCGATGAGGTTCTTTGCGCGGAATTATAGGTGTCCGCAGATGCCGGCGTCCCGCCTAATAAAAAAGCCGCAGCAGCACCTGCTGCAACAATTTTCATGTGCGTAAATATCGTCGCCATTACGGCCTCTTTCAGTATGAATGAATGCTGTCGGCGCTCATTGTTACAGATTATTCCTCGATTTCAAAACTGACCGCCTCTACGACGTTGTGGCGTGTTATTGCTTTTCCGTTGGAGTCTGTGGCGGGAGAGTATTTCCACCCTGAAACAGCTTTTAGCACACTCCGATTAAAGCATGCGTCCGGGCTTTCAATGATGCGTACATTGACGACATTGCCTTCGGGCGTCACGTCGAACTGCACGAGAACCCGGCCTTCGGTCCCGCGTGCGAGGCATTTTTGCGGATAAGGCGGCGTGGGTCTGACCAGCGGACCTGAATAAGAATTTCCACCGATCTCCCGCACTCCAAGATCTACGACCGTTGGGGGCGTATTATCAATCGGTATTCCTGTTGGATCCACTATTTTTGGGAATTTCATTTTTGTGAGGGGTGGTGGATCTTTTGGAAGTGTCGAATCAGGTTTAGGTATGGGCGTTGGTTCGGTATCGACGATCTGGGCTGTGATGACCGGCCTGACTGAGTCAGATGGATCAACGAGAACCGGTCCGTCATTGCTGATAAAACCAGACATCATGTAGAACAAACCAAGCGTCACGATTGCCGCAAGCGGTATCACAAAAGCCAATCTGAAGAGATTCATGGGTGCGCTTCCTTGTCTCCGCCATTTGAGACGGTTACGTTAGCGCGGCAATCGAACACCTTACGCAGCACACAATCGAACGCCGCTTGTTGGTCTTTAAAGACTACTCTATTTTCGCATGAAGTGCAAAAACGCTACTGCCAAGTGTAGTGCAATTGCAGATTGATCGAATGATGTCATTTCATTCCTGTCATTCCGGGGCGCCGCGCAGCGGCGAACCCGGAAACCAGAAACGGAGTCAGCAGGCTGCCCCGGACTTGATCCGGGGCGGGTCCCGCCTGATGGCGGTCCCGGAATGACAGGGAACGGTTCGCTTCAGCGGCCCTTTGATTGTGATCAATACCGGTAATGCTCCGGTTTGAAGGGGCCGTCGGTGCTGACGCCGATATAATCGGCTTGTTCCTGGCTGAGTTTGGATAAATTGGCGCCGACCTTATCGAGGTGAAGAGTGGCGACTTTTTCATCAAGATGCTTGGGCAGCACATAGACTTCATTTTTGTACTGAGCGCCTTTCGTCCAGAGTTCGATCTGAGCGAGCGTCTGGTTGGTGAAGGACGCCGACATCACGAAGCTTGGGTGCCCGGTGGCGTTTCCTAGATTGAGAAGCCGTCCTTGTGACAGCAGAAGCATCCGCTTGCCATCAGGGAAGGTGATCATATCGACTTGATCTTTGACATTCTTCCATTTGAAGTTTCGTAAGGATTCAACCTGAATCTCGTTATCGAAATGGCCGATATTACCAACGATCGCCATGTCCTTGAAAAGCCGCATATGCTCAAGCGTCAGCACGTCCTTATTACCGGTCGCTGTCACAACGATGTCAGCGCGCGGTGCGCCTTGCTCCATGGTGACAACCTCAAAACCGTCCATGGCCGCCTGAAGCGCGCAAATTGGGTCAATTTCGGTGACCATAACGCGGGCGCCCGCGCCTCTGAGGGAAAGCGCGGAGCCTTTTCCGACATCGCCATAGCCTGCAACAAGGGCAACCTTGCCCGCCATCATCACGTCTGTTGCGCGGCGAATGCCGTCTACGAGCGATTCACGGCAGCCATATTTATTGTCGAATTTCGACTTGGTGACGCTGTCATTGACGTTGATCGCGGGGAACGGGAGCTGGCCCTTTTTCTGGCGCTGATAAAGCCGCAAAACGCCAGTGGTGGTTTCTTCCGTCACACCCTGGATATTGGCTTTGACGGTCGAGTACCAGTTTGGTTGTTTGTCGAGACGGCGCTTGATGGTGTCAAACAGAGCTGTTTCTTCCTCATTAGACGGATTTTCGAGGAGGGACGGATCTTTTTCCGCATCGGCGCCCAGAAGCACCAAAAGGGTTGCATCGCCGCCATCGTCGAGAATCATGTTGGCGGTTTCGCCATCTGGCCATTCGAAGATCTTGTCGGCGAAATCCCAATACTCCTCCAGCGATTCACCTTTGAAAGCGTAGACCGGCGTGCCGGTTGCGGCGATCGCTGAGGCGGCGTGATCCTGAGTCGAATAGATATTGCATGACGCCCAACGCACTTCGGCGCCCAATGCCTGCAGCGTTTCAATCAAAACGGCTGTCTGAATGGTCATGTGCAGTGAGCCGGCGATCCGCGCGCCCTTAAGCGATTGTGCAGAGCCATACTCCTCACGGGTCGCCATCAGGCCCGGCATTTCAGTTTCAGCGATGTCAATCTCGCATCGGCCCCAATCGGCGAGGGCGAGATCCTTGACGTAATAATCGTGGTGGCTCGGCGCGTTCATGCGGCGGGTTCCTTTTATATTGCTCTCATTGGGCGGCTTATATCAGCGTCCCCGCCCTGAGCCAAGGGACATATAAAGATTTCTTTATGTGAATTTGCGCGGACTCAGGCGGATTAGCGCGGTTTATCGACGTCGGCGACGAAAATCGCGTCGAGGCCCTCCCGATAGGTCGGATATAGAAGGGTGACGCCGAGCTTTTCCTTTATTCGGTCGTTCCGGATACGCTTATTTTCGGCGTAAAAGCTCTTCGCCATTTCAGAGAGTGCGGCCTCTTCGAACGTGACTAGCGGCGGCGGTTCGACACCCAGCAGTTTGCAAGCATAGTCGACCACTTCGTGCTGAGGGGCCGGTTCATCATCAGCCAGATTGAAAAGGTCGCCGGCCTGCGGGCTAGCGATGCTCGCCGCCAGCACTTGCGCGATGTCGTCGACATGCATTCGGTTGAAGACCTGCTCTTTTTTGTCGATGCGTCTCGCGCGATTTTCTCTGACCGCGTCAAGCGCAGACCGGCCCGGGCCGTAAATGCCCGGCAATCGGAATATCACAAGGGGCAGGCTGTGTTCGACGGCGAATGACGCCCACACAGCTTCTGCTGCGATCCGTTCCCGGCCGCGTTCAGAGGTGGGGCGTAGGCTTGCGGTTTCATCAATCCATGCGCCCTGGTGATCGCCGTAGACACCATTGGTGGAAAGATAGCCGATCCAAGATAAAGTCTCTCGATGTTTGGCGAGGCTGCCTGTCAGCGCTTCGTAAGCGGGGCATCCCTGCTCGCCAGGGGGTGTAGAGATCAAAATAGCATTGGCGTTTTCCAGAGCGTCATCCGC
>JAJFFW010000067.1 GCA_021776435.1 Parvularculaceae bacterium
TACATTATGCAGCACGCTCAAGACGAACTTCGGATTCGATAAGGACACTAGCAAGTTTATGATTCTAGTGTGGTTTTGGATTTGAAGTTCGTTGTGAGCAAGCCGCGAATTATGTAACGAACTTCAAATCCACCACACTAGGCCGGTCTTTTTTCTCTCCTTGGTTTCGTATTTTTAGCGAGAGCGTATTTGCGCACTAATCCGCGCATCTGGTCATAGCTAAGCGAGAGAAAATCGGCGGTTCGGCGTTGGTTCCATCCGTTCGCAGCGAGCGCACGTTCGGTAAGATCTCTTTCGATAATATCGAGATGGTCGCGCAAATTATATGCCGCCGCCGGGGCATCACGGGGTAGAGGCGGTGTGGTGGTTTTGTGTGTCTCATTGTGGGCAGTCGCCCGGGCGTGATTGCTAACCGGTAATTGGATTCCCTGAAAAGGATCGATGACGACTTCATCGACTGGCCCATCGCGTTCTGCGACGCGCCACCGATAATATGATCGCTCTGCCGCATTCTTCAGCTCACGAACGTTACCTGGCCAATCATGGTTGATAAAGCTCGCCATCGCTTCCCGCGTGAAACCGTCAAATGGCTCACCGATTTCCGCAGCGAGTGCTGAAGCGAAATGCGCGGCCAGAATCGGGATATCGCTTGGCCGGGTGCGCAGAGGAGGCGCGGCGATCACGTCGAAGGCCAGGCGATCAAGGAGGTCGGCGCGAAACGCTCCGCTTTGCGCGCGCTCAGGGAGATCGACATTCGCAGCGGCAATCACACGGACATCTGCGATCAACGTGTCTTCGCCTCCGACCCGTTCGAACTCACCATATTCGATGACGCGTAAGAGTTTCTCTTGAACGCGCCTCGACGCCGATGCGATTTCATCCAGAAAAAGCGAACCCGCTTCTGCGCGTTCAAATCGTCCCAGATGGCGGCGCGCTGCGCCCGTGAAGGCCCCGGCCTCGTGACCGAACAATTCGCTTTCGAGCAATTCTTCGGTCAGGGCGGCGCAATTGACCTTGAGAAAAGGACCTTCCCACCGCAGAGAAAGATAGTGGATGCGCCCGGCCAGCAATTCCTTTCCGGACCCGCGTTCGCCAACAATCAGCACCGGCCGATCCAGGCTCGCTGTAGCGGACGCATGAGCGAGCGCGTCCAGAAATTCCGGCGCTTGACCGATCAATTCAGGAGGATTGGGACTCGAATTCATAGGTCTAAAATACCACAAATTATGGCAAATAAAACCCTTAAATAGGTATACTAAGCCTTTAAATTAGAGGGGCGATATCTCAAAAACCAAAAACTACTAATGAAAACAATAAGATAAAAATCATGTTCATATCTGGCACGCTCCTCGCATATGCATGGTTAACCAAGCAGGAGAACCGCATGAGTTACTCACGTTATGAAGACCGGGATGCATATTGGGAACGACGCTTCAATCGCGCATTGAGTGGGCGTGCCGGTTTTGCCTGGGGTGCTTTTTTCATTGGATTCATCCTCGGCGGCATTATCTTTTAAGGAGACCGAATTATGGGCGTTTTTTCGAGACTGAGTGACATAGTGAATTCCAACATCAATTCGATGCTCGATAAGGCTGAGGAACCGGAAAAGATCGTGCGGTTGATTATACAAGAAATGGAAGACACGCTTGTGGAAGTGCGTTCGCGTGCCGCGCGCGCCATCGCCGACCGCAAGGAGGTTGAACGAAGGCAGGCTGATTTCTCCATCCGTGCGAAGGAATGGGAATCGAAAGCAGAGCTGGCGATCGCAAAAGGCCGAGACGACCTCGCCAAGGGCGCAATCGCCGCCAAGCGCAAGGCGCTTGAAATGGCTGAACTCCTCGATGGAGAACTTACCGCGATTCAAGAAACCATTGGCAAATCCAACGACGATCTGGAAAAACTGCAATCGAAACTAAAAGAGGCGAAAACCAAACAGCGTTCGCTCGAACTACGACGCCATGCCGCTTCAGACAGCGTCCGGATCAATCGCCATGTTTATGACGCACGTATTGATGACGCCTTAGCGCGGTTTGACCGTTATGAGCGTAAAATTGATGAACTTGAAGCGGAAGCGGAGAGCTGGACGATGGGGCGGCCGAAAACGCTCGATCAGGAATTTTCTGAACTGGAATCGGAAGATGCGGTTAACGAGGAACTGGAAACGCTGAAGCAGCGGATCGCCGAGCGCGTCGGTCGATAATCGCGACGAAACGGAAAGAGGGCGAACATGAATGAAGGGGCGTTTATCGTTGCGGTTGTGGCAATCGTATTTATCGCACTGCCTGCAACGATCATGCATTACATGACGGAATGGCGGAAAACCAAATCGCTTTCCACCGATGACGAGCGCCTTGTCGATGATCTGTGGAAGACGGCGCAGCGTCTGGAGCGGCGCGTCGAGGCGCTTGAAACCATTCTCGACAAGGAAACGCCGGACTGGCGCGATGACTATCGGGAGAGACCCCATGCGTGACCGTCATGATCATCACCACCATCACCACCATTGGCGCGACCGCGACGGCTACGCCTATCATACTGGCGATCCGGGACCGGGGCCTAACCAGCATCGTCTGCGCCGGGATATGCGCCGCGGCAAGATTGCCGGCGTCTGTGCGGGTATCGCCGATTATTTCGGGTGGAGTTTGAAGTGCACCCGGCTGTGTCTGATCTTGGCGACAATCTTCTTTTTTCCGATGCCGCTGATCGCTTATGCCGCCGCCGCGGTGCTGATGCGGCGATCCGACGGGGTTCCGCCGATTTATGAATCGAAAGAAGCCGAGCGTTTCTGGCGAACATTTTCGGTGCGTCCGAAGGCGACGTTTTCGGAACTCAAACACCGCTTTCGCGCACTCGACGCGCGGCTGGCCGAACTTGAAAAAACCGTAACTTCTGATGAGTACGGATTAAGAAAAGCGTTCGAGGATCTCGAGCGAGGCGCATAACAAAAGAAAAATGACGTGCACAAGGTTATCGCTCTCATTTTGAGCCTGCGGGAAAGCTGTGTGTGTCTGACGATCAAAGGGAGAGGGTGTGATGGCGATGGTTGCGATAATCGTGAGGGCTTGCATTGCGTCGCTTATCTTGGGTTGTGCGCTAGCAGGCATCGTGTCTCTCGAACAACTTAATGCTGGGCGAATGGAAGCGGAACAGGTGATATTGATGAATAATGCCTGCTTTTTCACCATATTCTGACTATCACGATAAGGCCTGGAGTAGCCGAAATCACAATGCAAGGTGTTGCGAAAGCGCCTATTTATCCGATAGTCTTTACCCGAAACCGGGCCTGAATGGGATTCAGCGAGGACGCACAGGGTGGGCAACAGGTATGTGGGCGGCGGCGTAGGTAAAACTGGATCGTGCGTCAGCTTAAAAAGTCAAGCTAAAGGGGATTGGCGACGAGAACGTTACGCCGCCATTGATCTTGGTACGAACAACTGTCGCTTGTTGATCGCCGCTCCTAAAGGGCGAGGGTTTCGCGTTGTTGATGCGTTTTCTCGGATCGTTCGTCTGGGCGAAGGCCTTTCACAAACGGGAGTGCTGTGCGAGGCAGCGATGGATCGTACCCTCGACGCGTTGAAAATCTGCGCGGAGAAAAGCGGGCGTCGTGGAGTAACCCGCATCCGCTGCATAGCGACACAAGCGTGTCGCGGCGCATCGAATGGTGTTGCTTTTCTCGAAAGGGTTAAAACGGAAACGGGCCTCTCTATCGAAATTATTAACACCGAAGAAGAGGCGCGCCTTGCTGTCATGGGTTCAGCTGAACTTCTCGATCCGACGGCGAAGGCAGGGCTGATATTCGATATTGGCGGAGGATCGACCGAGATCTCCTGGGTCCGACCAAACGAAGGGCGACGTGTTGAAGCGTGGTCATCGCTTACCTTAGGCGTTGTAAGTCTTGCGGAACGCTGGGGCGGTAAAGATATCTCCGCTGCAGCCTATGAGGCGATGGTCGAGGAGGTTGGTGAGGCTATTCGCGGCATGGGCGATGAAGCTGGGCTTCGGGGTCATTTCGAGCGTGGCGAGGCGCATCTTTTGGGCACATCTGGCACGGTCACCTCGATCGCGGGGGTGTATCTCGGCCTCAAGCGCTATCGGCGTGATTTGGTCGACGGCCTTTGGCTGAGCGCGGCCGATACGCGCATGGTTACGGAACGATTGCGCACCATGAGCTTTGAAGAACGCGTAGCTGAACCGTGCATTGGCTTGGAGCGGGCAGACCTTGTGGTGAGCGGTTGCGCCATCCTTGAAGCCCTGTTGCGCGAATGGCCGTCTGAGCGGATCCGTGTCGCCGATCGGGGCTTGCGTGAAGGCCTTCTCTCCGGGCTCGCTGAGGAAGCTTATCGGGAGCGGCAACAGCACAAACGGCGTCAGCGCGGGCTCGATAAAAAAAGGGCCACCTCTTAGGCCCGTGGCTCAAAGACCACTGGGGCTTTTCGACTCGGGTTCCCTCCGCTATAGAGCGCTATGGAACAGCCCAAATTTAAATCCCGGCGCGCCCCCGGCGTAGCCCGTCCGCGCAAGCAGAAAAAGACGGATGTTTCGAAAACGGCGCTTGGCGAAGAGCCTGAGAAGCGCACGCGCAACAAATCCCCGATGAAAAAAGGGGATGACGCCGGCAAGCGCGAACTCGCAACCCACGTGAAAACCGCCAAGCATCGCAAACTCTCATCAACACTGTGGTTAAAGCGCCAGTTGAACGACCCCTATGTCGCACGGGCCAAGGCTGAGGGTTATCGCTCGCGCGCCGCTTACAAGCTTTTAGAGCTCGATGAGAAATTCCGACTGCTGAAAAAAGGCGCCCGCGTGGTCGATCTTGGATGCGCACCCGGCGGTTGGTGTCAGGTGGCGGTCAAGGCGATCGGCAAAACAGGGCAGGTGGTCGGCATTGATTACCTGGGCATGCCAGTCGTGACAGGCGCTGAAATTCTTGAGCTCGATTTTCTCGAAGACGAAGCCCCTGAAAAATTGAAAGCTCTCCTTGGCGGACCGGCGGATTTAGTGCTCTCCGATATGGCGGCGCCGACAACCGGCCATAGGTCTACGGACCATCTACGCATTGTTGCGCTCGCCGAGGCGGCGCTCGATTTTGCTGAAGATGTATTGGCGCCTGGCGGCGCGTTTGTGTCGAAGGTCTTCGCTGGCGGGGCTGAAGGCGAACTTCTCCTGCGCCTTAAAACAAATTTTGAAACCGTCAAACACGCCAAACCAAAAGCCAGCCGGTCCGGCTCTGCGGAGAAATATGTCGTCGCGACCGGGTTCAGGGGGAGATAATTGATGACTGTGGAGAATGAATAATGAAAATTCGTGAAGCACTGACTTTTGACGATGTATTGCTAGAGCCCGGCGCATCGGAGGTGATGCCCTCGCAAGTTGATGTCACAGCGCGACTGACACGCGACATTACCCTTAACATACCGGTGATGTCGTCGGCCATGGATACCGTGACGGAAACGGAAATGGCCATCGCCATGGCCCAGCACGGCGGCATCGGCGTGTTGCACCGGAATTTGTCGATCGAAGCACAGGCCGAGCATGTCCGCCGGGTCAAAAGATTTGAGAGCGGCATGGTGGTGAACCCGCTGACTCTGACTCCGGACGACACACTGCATACCGCGCAGACCATTATGCTAGAGAAAAGCATTTCCGGGTTTCCCGTCGTCGAGAATTGTGACGCCAACGGGGTTGGTAAACTGGTAGGTGTGCTGACCAACCGTGACATGCGATTCGCCCGTAATCTCGATAAACCGGTTCGCGATCTCATGACCGCCGTTGATCTTGTCACGGTCTCTCCGGGCGCGACCCAAGACCAAGTGCGAGACCTTTGCCATAAGCGCCGTATTGAACGTGTCATTGTGGTTGACGAAGAGTATCGGTGCGTTGGGCTGATTACCGTCAAGGATATGGAGAAGGCGCAAAAATATCCTCGCGCCTGTAAAGACTCGCAAGGCCGCTTACGCGTGGCGGCGGCTTCGACTATAGGTGATCAAGGCTATGAACGGGTCGAGGCGCTGATCGACGCTGGGTGTGATGTTATTGTTATCGACACCGCCCATGGTCATTCGTCAAAAGTGATAGAACAAGTCGCACGCATCAAACGGTCGAGCAGCAGCGCTCAAATTATTGCTGGTAATGTGGCGACTTATGAAGCGACCAAGGCGCTTATCGATGCTGGAGCAGACGCTGTCAAAGTCGGCATTGGACCCGGTTCAATCTGCACGACGCGGATTGTTGCGGGCGTTGGCGTGCCGCAATTGACAGCGATTGAGGACGCGGCGAGCGCTGGGCGCGAAGGAGGCGTACCGGTCATCGCCGATGGCGGTATAAAATTTTCTGGTGATATCGCCAAAGCTCTCGCCGCCGGCGCCGATTGTGTGATGGTCGGTTCCTTATTGGCGGGAACGCAAGAAGCCCCCGGCGAAGTTTTTCTCTATCAGGGGCGCTCTTATAAATCCTATCGCGGTATGGGCTCGATAACGGCGATGGCGCGCGGATCGGCTGATCGTTATTTTCAGGCCGATATCAAAGAGCTGATGAAGCTTGTGCCGGAAGGTATTGAAGGTCGCGTGCCCTTTAAAGGCTCGATCGGGCCGATTTTGCACCAGCTTGTCGGGGGCGTGCGCGCTTCGATGGGCTATATTGGCGCGGCGACGATTGCGGATATGCAGAAAAAGGCCAAATTCGTGCGCATCACCAATGCCGGATTGAAGGAAAGCCACGTCCACGACGTTGCGATCACCCGCGAGTCGCCAAATTATCCGTCAACGAATTGACAGGCAGGAAACGAATGAAAACTCGTGCACACACACATACGGAAGATTTCGCGGTTGCACCGTCTGTTTTGTTTGAACTCCTTCATAAGCCCAGTGCAATTCGTCAATGGTGGGGAGCGACGTCAGTGATAGTTTTGTCAAAAGCTGGCGGCTTTTGGGCTGCCTCTTGGGGAGATAATGAGGATGCCCCAGATTATCTCGGCCTCGCCACGATATCTGAATTCGATCCGCCCCGAAAAATGACGCTTGCGAATAATCAATATTTTGCCAAAGAGGGTCCGCTGCCCTTTGAGGCGAGTCTCACCGTGAAGTTCGAAGTTGCACCGTCTGAAAAAGGTTCGAACCTAACAGTTATTCATGAGGGGTTCCCCGCTGGTGCGGAGGCGGATGATTATTTCAACGGCTGCGTTCAGGGCTGGATTAACACATTTGCCGGTATTCGGCGTTTTCTTGGCGATGCGTGATGCTGGGCGCCTCGCCGCCGCTATCGAAATTCTCAAAGATTTCAATGCGCGCCGGGTGCCGTTGAAAACTGTGCTTGCGGACTGGGCGCGGGGTGCGCGCTATGCGGGCGCGAAAGACCGTGCGTGGATTTCCGGGCTTTGTCTCGATGCACTGCGAAGGCGCAATTCACTCGCCTGGATGATGGGCGATGATACGCCGCGCGCACTGGCGTTGGCCGCGCTGCATTTTCGGTGGGGTATGGCGCTCGATGAGATTGAGGCGCATGCAGCGGAAGAACCGCACGGCCCGGGGGCGCTTTCTGCCGAAGAGAAAGCGCGCCTTGGCGGCGGCGGGGGTATTCACCTTCTCCCCGATGGGGAGAAGGGAAGTTTGGCGCCGCCCCATATCGCTGGGGATTATCCTGAATGGCTGGCGCCGCACATGATCCGCGTCTTTGGCGATGACGCAATGGCCGAGGGCGCGGCGCTTGCCGAGCGCGCCGATATCGGCTTGCGGCTGAACACGCTCAAAGGCGATGCGGAGAAACTCTTCAGGGCGTTAAAGCCGGTGAAAGCAGAAATGATCCCGGTGCTGACGACGACCGCGTGCATATCCGCGCCGCCCGCCAATAAAAAATCTGCTGCGATTACGATCATTCCAGCCTTCAACAAGGGCTGGGTTGAGGTGCAGGATCTGGGCTCTCAGATTGCTGCGGCGGCGGCCGGCGAAATCAAAGGCGCTCAGGTGCTTGACTATTGCGCTGGCGGCGGCGGTAAGACGTTAGCGCTCTCGGCGTTGATGGAGAACACCGGCCAGCTTTACGCCTATGATAAGGATGCGCGGCGCCTGAAGCCGCTCTATGCCCGCGCCAAGCGCGCCGGCGTGCGGAACTTGCAAGTGCGCTCTCCGGCCGGCGGCGAGGGGCTCGACGATCTTCAAGGCAAAATGGACGTCGTTTATGTCGATGCTCCGTGCACAGGCGCTGGCACTTGGCGACGCCATCCGGATACGAAATGGCGCCTGACGCCTGCCCAACTGGAACGGCGCATGGCCGAGCAGGACGCCGTGCTGGCTGAGGCCGCGCGCTTTGTGAAGCCGGGCGGGCGGCTGGTCTATGTGACCTGCTCGGTGTTCATGGAGGAAAACGAAGACCGGCTTTTAGCGTTCGGCAAGGCGCACCCAGAATTCTCGCCGGTTCCCGCGCTCGCCGCCATCGCCGCCTCGGGCCTGTTGACGGAGGAGGGTACAAGGATGTTAGAGCCCTGCGTCACGCCGGAAGGCGCGTTACGGATCACACCGCTTCGCGTGCATACGGACGGGTTCTTCGTCGCGGCGTTGCAGCGTCAGGCCTAAGGCTGATTAACGATGGCTCCTGTCTGCATCACGAATGTCACAGTGCGAAGGGCGGATATGTCCGTTGACGGATCGCCATTAACCGCGATCAGATCGGCGGCAAGCCCCGGCGCAACGCGACCGATTTCATTTTCAAGATGCAAAATTCGGGCGTTAACAGAAGTCGCAGCGCGAAGGGCTTCGACTGGTGTCAGGCCATAGGCGTTCATGAGCTCAATCTCCCAGGCGTTATCGCCATGGTCAAAAACGCCGACATCCGATCCGTTGCATAAGATGACATTGGCGCGTCGCGCGCGGGTGATTTGCTCATGTTTGACGCGCACGCGCTCGGGCATGGTTTTTTCACCGCCATCCCAGCCTGCATAGCGTGAGATCGCTTCGACGGCGCCAAGTGTTGGGCAAAGCGCTATGCCCTTTCGAGCCATCAGACGATAGGTCTCAAGCGTACCCTCATCGCCGTGCTCGATGGTCTCGACACCTGCTTCAATAGCGCGGCGCATGCCTTGATCCGAGCCTGCATGGGCGACCACCGGCCTTCCACTTGCGCGCGCCGTTTCTACGATCAGTTTTAATTCGCTAACAGAAAATGTTGGCTGAGCGTCTCCGTTCGGCCCCCAGCGATAATCAGCGTAGACTTTCACCCAATCGGCGCCGCCGCCGATCTGGCGACGGGTTTCTGCGATCAAACTGTCATAACCGTCGGCCTCGACTGCGCCCAGCGGGATGTTGGCGCCGTCTTTAAAACCTTTCGGTCCGTAGGTTCCCGTTGCGACAATCGCTGGGCCGGCGACGATTAGTCTCGGGCCTTCGATCACTCCCTTCTCAAGGGCTTGTTTGAGACCCACATCGGCGTAGCCGGCGCCTTCGGAACCGAGATCGCGGAGTGTCGTGAAGCCGGCCAATAAAGTGGCGCGTAAATGATTTGTCGCGCGTGCGACGCGCTCGGCTTCCGTTTCCTTCAAGACCTGATCGTTCCACGACGTTTCGTCGTAAGGATGCAATAACACGTGACTGTGGGCGTCGATCAGACCGGGCAGCAGGGTTGTGCCTGCAAGATCGATGACAGTTGCGCCTGTCCCGTCGACGTTTTCTCCGGCTTGTGTGATGCGGCCGTCTTCGACCAGAACCTGCCAGCCCGAGTGCATCCGCTCGCCATCGAACACCCGGTCCGGGATGAGCAGATAGGTCTGCGCTTGCGCTGCGCCAAACAGAGCCAGGATTGAAGCGAGCCATGTGGCGGCAAAAGGCCAGCGTCCAGTCATAGAGTTCCTCCCATTTTGCGCGAAACCGGCGCGACCGTAAAGAAAACGATCGCATCGGGCGATCCCGATTTATCGCCCGATGCTATAGGGCACGTGCGAACCGACAGCTAGTGACCTGAATCCGAAGTTCGTCTTGAGCGTGCTGCATAATGTAACGAACTTCGGATTCTGGACACTAGAGGGGCAGAGCAAAGGGTGACGGCGGGGTTCGATTGAGCTAAATGGCCCCATGACCCTAGACCCTCACGCCGCGCTGCATGATCGGGCGCTTATCATCGACTTCGGGAGCCAGGTGACGCAGCTTATTGCGCGTCGCCTGCGAGAAACCGGCGTTTACTGTGAAATCCACCCTTTCAACCGGGTGGACGAGGCTTTCCTCTCTGAATTCGCGCCCAAAGCCGTGATTCTATCGGGGGGACCCGCCAGCGTAAAAACAGCCGCAAGCCCCCGCGTCCCGGCGGCGGTTTTTGACTTGGGCGTACCGATCCTCGGCATCTGTTATGGCGAGCAAATGATCTGCGCCCAGCTTGGCGGAGAGGTTGAACGTTCTGACCATCGTGAGTTTGGACGGGCGAAGGTCGAAGTTGTCAAAGACACCCCGCTCTTCGACGGTGTCTGGGATGTGGGCTCGAGTTATCAGGTGTGGATGAGCCATGGCGACCGGGTAAACGCGCTGCCTGAAGGATTTGAAACCATCGCAAAATCGGATGGGGCGCCGTTCGCGGCGATTGCGAACGAAGCGCGGCGGATCTACGCCGTGCAATTCCATCCTGAAGTTGTCCACACGCCTGATGGCGGCAAACTTTTGTACAATTTTACTCATAACATTGCCGGGCTATCGGGCGATTGGACAATGGCGGCGTTCCGCGAGGAGGCGATCGCCGACATTCGCAGGCAAGTCGGCGCCGCCAGGGTGATCTGCGGTCTTTCGGGAGGCGTAGATTCGTCCGTAGCCGCTGTATTGATTCACGAAGCGATTGGCGCGCAGCTCACTTGCGTGTTCGTTGATACGGGGCTGATGCGCACCGATGAAGGCGAGGAAGTCGTGCGTCTTTTTCGCGACGCTTATAATATTCCGCTGATTCATGTGGAAGCGGAGGATATGTTCCTCGGCAAACTCGCGGGTGTCGATGATCCGGAAAAGAAACGCAAAATCATTGGCGCGACCTTCATTGATATCTTCGAGGAAGAAGCGAACAAAATTGAGGGCGCCGCGTTTTTGGCGCAGGGCACGCTTTACCCGGACGTCATCGAAAGCGTCTCCTTCGATGGCGGGCCGTCGGTGACGATCAAATCTCACCATAATGTCGGCGGATTACCGGACCGCATGAACCTCAAACTCGTCGAGCCCTTGCGCGAGCTATTCAAGGATGAAGTCAGGCTGCTTGGACGCGAGCTGGGTCTGCCAGAACCCTTTATCGCACGTCACCCGTTTCCAGGACCGGGGCTTGCGATTCGCATTCCAGGCGGTGTGACAAAGGAAAAAGCCGACACCTTACGGAAGGCCGATACGATTTATCTCGATGAAATCCGTAAAGCCGGTCTTTATAACGAGATCTGGCAGGCTTTCGCCGTGTTGTTGCCGGTGCGCACGGTTGGCGTGATGGGCGATGAGCGCACCTATGACCATGTGCTGGCGTTGCGCGCTGTGACCTCAACAGACGGCATGACGGCGGATTATTATCCGTTCCCACACGATTTTCTCGGACGTTGCGCGACCCGTATCATCAACGAAGTGCGCGGCGTCAATCGCGTTGTCTATGATGTGACATCAAAACCACCCGGCACGATCGAGTGGGAGTAGGGTGTGTACGGACAATCTTTTTACAGACGAAATTGTATTTAACAGGGTATGCGAGATGACGAGAAGGGAACGGAAATGGGTGCGGGCCAGGGCGCTGACCAAGGACGAGAAGGCCGCAATCGCGGCCGCCTGCGAACGCTTCATCGCGGAATGGCTCAGGCCCCGTTTTCTGCCGGAGATCCGCCCGGCCGAGTTCAATTATCCCGTCGATCTTTTCGGCAAATGGCGGGGCGGCAAATACAGCTTCATCACGCGCTACCGTTCGGGCTTTGACGACAATCTTGGGGAAGAGTTCGATTCGACGTTCACGCGGCTCGATCATGTGGAGGAGCATCTAACAGAGATACGCTTCGACGTGATGTGGCATCGGCATACCGGTCAATGGCGGCGTTTGCATTCTTCCGTGACGCTTGAAGAGGCGTTACACTTGATCGAGACCGATGGACTGCTTCAACCGCACATATGAAGACCAAGGACCTTTCCCGCTTCGACCTCGATACGCTGTGCGCGCTCGCCGGCGACAAGGTGTTTGCGCGCGGCGAGGCCTATCATCGGGCTGGGCAAGTGGAAATTCTCAGCCTCGAATCGGAACGCGTGCTGGCGCAGGTCGCCGGGACGGACGACTACCGCACCGTGCTCATGGGGCGCGGCGAAAGCGTCGATGGCGAGTGCTCTTGCCCGTACTTTGAGGACCGGGGGTTCTGCAAGCACCTGGTTGCGACGGCGCTGGCGGCCAATGCAGCCAACGCCGATGACGGAGCGGAAGGCGTCGGCGCACTCGCGCGCATCCGCAATCACCTGAAGGGTAGGGGCGTCGACGCCCTCGTCGAGATGATCGTGGGTCTGGCCGAGCGGGATCCAGCCTTGTTCCGCAGGCTGGATCTGGCCGCCGCAACGGATCATGCCGACGACAAGACGCTCGAGGCGCGCCTGCGCAAGGCGATCGACGATGCGACGCGCACGCGGCGTTTCGTCGACTACAGCCGGGCGCCAGGCTGGGCCGCCGGCGTGGGCGCCGTGCTTGACACTCTTGCTGACCTTGCATCGGGCGCCCGCGCCGGCCTGGTGCTGAAGCTGGCGGAATATGCGATATCCAGGATCGAAAGAGCCGTTGAGAACATGGACGATTCCGACGGCCATTGCGGCGCGCTGCTTGAGTGCGCGCAGCGTATTCACTTTGAGGCCTGCCGCACGGCCAAGCCCGATCCGGCAGCGCTCGCCCGCGATCTCTTCACCCGCGAGATGGAGGGCGAATATGATACGTTCTATGGAGCCGCCGCCCTTTATGCCGACATGCTGGGCGAGGAAGGGCTCGCCGAATACCGCCGCCTCGCCATGGCGGCTTGGAATAAACTCCCGTCGCGAACCGTTGCGCGTCGCGCAATGGACGATTTCTCTTTCGATCACTTTCGGCTGGCCTCGATCATGGATTTCTTCGCCGAGCGCGAGGGCGACGTCGATGCGCGGATCGCCCTGCGCGCCAAGGATTTAACTTCGCCCTGGAGTTTTCTGCAGCTCGCCGAGTTCTGCCTCGCGCAGGGCCGCGCGGACGAGGCGCTGCGTCACGCCGAAGAAGGCCTGTGGATGTTCGAGGACGGGCGGCCGGACGAGCGGCTGGTATTTTTCGCCGCCGACCTCCTCTCGAGGGCGGGCCGCAAGAAAGATGCGGCGGCGCATCTATGGCGCGCCTTCGAGAAAGCGCCGAGCCTCGAACTTTACGCGCGGCTGCGCAAGCTCGGCGGCAAGGCCGCGCGCGAGCGCGCCCTTACGCATCTCACGGGGCGGTTGGCCAAAGCAAAGTCGACGCTCTGGAACTCGCCGGCGGACCTTCTCATCCGTATCCTGATGAGTGAGAAGATGCTCGACGCCGCCTGGGCGGCGGTGCGCGAACACGGGGCCGCAAGCGGGCTGAAGGAGTCCCTCGCCAAGGCGAGCGAAGTCTCGTATCCGCAAGAAGCGCTTGAGGTTTATGTCGAGCGTGTCGAGGAACTCGTCGAGGCTGGAGGCAATCCCGGTTACGAGGAAGCCTGCGGTCTCATCGCCCGCATGGCCGCGTTGCGAAGCGCGGCCGGGCACGCGGCCTATGTCGCCGATCTCAAGGAGCGTTTCCGGCGTAAGCGCAACTTCATGAAGCTGCTGGGGTGAAGCCATGCGCCGCGCGGCTATCGAAGAGCAGAACCGCATTCTTCTGGAACGCCAGCACCAGTTCCGTATGGCGGCCGACGTCGTGACAGAGGCCTGGATGGCATTTCCGGAGGTTCAGGCGATCGCTGTGATCGGCTCCGTCGCCAAGCCCCTGTGGAAAGAGGTCCCCCGTTTCCGAGAGTTCCGCCGTGCACGGATCGAGGTTTGGCACGAATGCGGCGACCTCGATCTGGCTCTCTGGATCGATCGCCAAGACCGGCTCGGAGAGTTGCGTCGAACTGGCGACCGCGCCTTGCGCAGTGCGTATGAATCCGGAGCCCGCATGAGCGTTGTCAGCCATCAATTGGATGTATTTCTGTTTGAGTCTGGAAGCGACCGTTTTAACATTTGGCGCCTGCGCGCGCCGCGATTGGCGAAGTGTTTCGTTCGACGCGATCAAGGGCGACCCGAGGGAGCTGCGCCAGAAGCTGATGATCTGCCTGCCGCGCGGCCACTTCGGCGGCAAAGGCGAGATCGATGCCTGGATTGAGGA
>JAJFFW010000068.1 GCA_021776435.1 Parvularculaceae bacterium
CATCGCCAAAGGCGTCAAGACGCCGCTTGCGGGGCGGGCGCGGCTTGATAGCGACCGTGCCTTCTTCCTCATAACGCTTGGCGAACCGGATCGCCGAACTCGCGCTCACCTCAAACAAGGCTGCCGCCTTATGCCGCGACATGCCCGTCTCCACTTTGCGGACAATGCGAATGCGTAAATCTTCCGAAATAGCCATGATCAATCCTCCTCAAAGAATCGAATCACAGTTCGGAAAATTGGAAAACCCTATTTTGATTCACTCAATCTCGGAAACGCTCTAGCCTGCGGACCAAGAACGGACGCATTGCATTGGCGGTGAAACAGCGGGAAAGTACTTAATCTAAAGAACCTCACAGTTCCGAAGAAATTCTTCTGGAATGTTGGACATCTTTTGCGCCACCAATGAAAAATAATAGAGCGGCACACCTTCCATCGATAGCCTGTGCCGATAGCGCTCCAAGTGATGGATATTCAGATATTTCGAAAATATCAATTCCCGTATGAATAGTGAAAATCCGGAGTTATCCGAATTGTCGAGGAACGTTTCCTTGATGTTGAATGCGACCCAGCCGCCATCCTGCACGCTATTTAACGCTTCGAAAAACGCCTTTACCGGGATATCGTCAAAACCCAACGCCGCAACTGAAGTCAGACAATTAATCGACCAATCATCAAGTTGCTCGCGAATGTCATCTTCTAGCGCGCAAAAATCGGCGATATAATATTCATCATAGGTCCCAGGACAGTCCCGATCTGCAGCGGCTTTTGCTTCCGGAATAATGTCCACGCCAATTAGCCTGGAAACGCCATATGAGCGCAAAACCTCGCCCATAATTCCATTTCCAGCACCTAGGTCTAAGGCGCGGAGTTCTGTTATTGGCTGTTCGTTCGCATCCAAAACCTTTTTCAGATTTTCGCCAACCTTTTTTGGTGAGGAACATTTCAATCTGTCATAGAAAATTTGTTCATATAGGCCAGGGCGGCTATAGATTTCATGATAATCATGAAACCGAAATCTAAGTTCATGGTTTCCTTCTACAAGATAGAAATAAGCTTCGTCTTGGTTTAAGTCGTGGCCTTCGATCGGCGAGAACTTAATCCGATGCCTGAATTTCATAATAATTGGTACGCGCCCGCTTTGTCGCCGCGCCCTTTCCATGTTGGTTTTAATCGATGATGGCTATCGTATTGCAAATTTAACAGAAATTTGCAAATCCATGCATTGTCAACGACAGCGTCCGCTCTGGGCAAACATAATCGCCATTAAATACAATCTCACCGATTGACCGCTTTTGGCGAAGAATTGCCGAAGGGTTGTTTTCATTATAATGACAGAGTTGCGCGCATAAGCGGTCATTAATTGCCCAGCCGCATTCAACCGTCTTGATACCCAATTGCGATGATCCGCCGGATTGACTTTGCATAGTTAAATAGCTATATGTCTATTTATGAGCGAGGTTTTCAAAGCACTGTCTGATCCGACGCGCCGACGCGTGCTTGAACTATTGCGTTCCACGCCAATGAGCGCGGGTGAAATCGGCGATCATTTTAGCTTCTCGCAACCCACCATGTCCGCGCATCTTTCCGTCCTGAAGCAAGCCGGCCTTATCGAGGGGGAGAAGGTTGGTAAACAGATTATCTACTGTCTCAAAATGTCGGTTCTTGAGGACGCTTTGATGGGATTCGCTAAAACATTTGGATTGGGACGTGATGAGGACGCCAGAGCAGGCGCACCATCAAGTGCGGCTAAGGAGATAAAACCGTGATGCATTACAAATTCTTTTCTGCCCTTATCGGCGTTGCACTACTCGCCGTCACCAGCTTGGCAGCGATCGCGTATGTTTTTCAACCAACCGATCTAGAAAGACAAATGACCCCGGGTCAAATGGCGGCGCCGATCATTTGCCTTTCATTAATGTGGGCAGTTGCTGCGTGGATCGAGCGGCGGCGACCGCTTTCCGAGTTCGCCAAGGGCGAGCGGTTCTTATATACGGGCAGCCTTCTTGCCGGGGCCGGCATTCTTGTCATATCCATGGCTTTGACCCTTCTGCAAGGTTTTGATATTCTGGGCAGCGATATTTCAGATCGTATTTGGGGCGTCGCGACAGGCGGCGTATTAATGACCCTCGGCAACCTTACGCCGAAAGCGCTTCCACCGCTTAGCGAGTTTAAACACGCCTATAGACCTGTCCTTTCTCACATGAGATTTGCCGGCGCAGGGTTATTTTTCGCCGGCGCGGGCTTTGCCTTGGCCTGGCTTGCCCTTCCGATCGAGCACGCCAATCGCGGCGCGATCGGCTGGTGTTTTATCGTTATCTGCATCGTCCTTGTTCGCACAGCGGCGACTGTTCTCAATGTTGCTGCAATTGAACGCGCGAAAAAGTGCGGACACTGAACATCTGTCTCTAGGAAGAACGCGATTGACGACAGTGCGCCTAAGCTTTCGCCGTATTTGCATGCTTAAAAGAGAGGTTTCATGTTCGCCAAAATACTCTTTGCTCTTATTTTTCTGTCCCAAATTACGCTTGTCAGCGTCGTCCTACCGGCCAAACTAATCCGTTCTCTTCGCAGTGCTTTAATTGTCGAAGGGCGCAACATTCTCAAGCGCGAGCGTTCTCAAACGCCGTCCTTCTTGGCCTACCGTTTGGCGAACAGCTTCGCTACGATTATGGGGTTAGGCCTGCTGGGCGCGATATTTTACTACAACGTAATCGACCAGATAACGGTCACTCTTGCGTTTATCGGACTATACTTCCTACTCCAATTTATACCTCTTGCTTTATTGGACGTAAGGCATTTCGGTGCCGATCCAGCACCTCCAGGCGATTTGCCCGATGAGAAAACCGCGTCTCGGTATAGATCGCTCCGGTTTTTTCAGGCGACGTCTCCGCTCGTGGCGGGGTTTGCCCTACTATTAGTCATCGCCTACCTCTGGGTTCAATTCGCCGCGTGGGGCGGGCGATGGGATACGCATCTTTTACAGATCGCAATTTTCGTTCTTGTCAATCTTTTCGTGGTCGGTGTGATCATGTCAGGTTTCGCAACCTTGAGGAAGGCCGAAATCAATAGCGTTGCGACGCAGCGCCGGGCTGTTCTTATGACGGCAAACCTACTGACCTTCGTCAGTATCATGATCAGCATCTATTATTTTTCAAAAGAAGCGATATTCCTTCTGGATCTGGATCGGTTCAGGCCCGCAATGATGAGCACCTTCTTGCATTTGCCCGCATTGCTTTTGTTCAACGCGCTGTTTTTTGGCGAACATGTCCGCAAGGGATAATCTCCGCCTCTTGTCGCAAACGAGAAGAACATGAAACGGTTACCTAATCGCATCGCCCACCCAAAAAAAATGGGTGCCGGGGGCTACACGCGCCCCAAAAACGTCCTTTGCACTTTGCAACTACGTCGCGTATAGGCGATGAATTGCCGATGACGCGCTACATTCTTAATGTCTGCTTTGAGGATTCTAACGACGTAAGCGGCACCCTCTCCCGAGCCATTTCAACGATACTGCCGATCGCGCAAATCCAAGGAATCAAAACACCCGCCCAAGAACGACATGCCAGACTAACCCTGTCCCAGTGTGGCACGAAAAACATGAATTTTTAGCAAGAATTAAGGTTAACCCACCACATTCGCTGCCACACATATGGGGAACTTCAAAACTACTGCTTTAGAAGCAACAACTTACAACATCCATCAGGACACTGAAAATCCGCGTGTCGGTGGTTCGATTCCGCCCCTGGGCACCATCCCCCTCGGGGGAGATTTTGGCGATCAATCCAGCTCCCGGCGACAATCAGGCATGCTTAAAAATCGATTGCTAATTTGCCTCGCGCGAGCAGCGGCGGTAGAAGCGGCCCCATGGAGGGATCCGAAATGACCGACGCCGACGAGGCAAGCGCTCATGATGCGATCGATGCGGACGCGCCCGCCGACGCGGTCAAAGGCAATTGGGTCGAGCTTCATGCGCCGGGTCCCATCAAGCCCTATCTGCGGCTGATGCGGGCCGACCGGCCGATCGGCGCCTGGCTGCTCTTCATTCCCTGTCTGTGGGGCCTCGGGCTCGCTTCCGCCGAAGGAAGCGGGGGATGGTCTTCGCTTCCTTATGTGGGCTTGTTCGCGGTGGGCGCCTTTTTGATGCGCGGCGCCGGCTGCGCTTATAACGACATTGCGGACCACGATTTCGACGCCCGCGTTGAACGCACAGCGCAACGCCCAATCCCCGCCGGACAGATCAGCATCGCGAACGCCTGGATGTTTCTTTTTGGCCTGTGTTTTCTCGCACTCGCCATTTTGTTGCAGTTCAACAGTTTTACGATCATCCTGGGCGTCAGCTCTTTGGCGCTGGTCGCAATTTACCCGTTCATGAAACGGATTACCTATTGGCCGCAGCTCTGGCTGGGTCTCACCTTTAACTGGGGCGCATTGATGGGGTATGCGGCCGTGACCGGCGTACTTTCCTGGAGCGCAGCAGCAATTTATTTCGCAGGCGTTTTCTGGACGCTCGGTTATGACACAATCTACGCCCATCAGGACAAAGAAGACGATATGCTAATCGGCGTGAAATCGGCGGCCTTAAGACTCGGTTCACTCAGTCGGATCTGGATCGCCGGGTTTTATACCGCAACAATCGCTCTTTTCGTTCTCGTCGGGGTTGTTGGAGATATGACCAGGTTTTATTTCCTCGGCCTGACGCCGGCAATCCTGCACTTTGGCTGGCAAGTCATGCATCTGAATATCAATGCGCCAGAGAAGTGCTTAAAATTATTCAGGTCTAATCGTGAAGCGGGATTACTTCTTGTCACGCCAATGTTACTTGAAATTTTGGCGCTAATACTATAAATGGACATTCCAATACATAAACAGCAGAATTGCCAATGCGGCCTGTCAAATCGCAGGCGGTTTATCTCCAGCATCCTCGCGGTGGGCGTAACGACGAGCGCCTGCGCTGTTGAGCACGCATCTGAAAAGGCCGACGGAATGAAAAATCCTGACCCTGGCGCCATCCCCGATTATGATAAATGGCAATTGTCCGAGAAAGAATGGAGAGAAAGGCTTTCTCAGGAAGCTTTTGCGGTTTTACGCAAAGAATCGACAGAGCGTCGAAGAGCAAGTCCCCTCAATGAAGAAAAGGGCGTAGGCGTCTATGCTTGTGCGGGCTGCGGATTTGATATTTTTTCTTCGGAAAAAAAATACGAGTCGGGCACAGGTTGGCCATCATTTTCTGACGTATTACCCAACGCTATCGCCACAAAAACTGACCGCATATTATTCACACCACGCACGGAATATCATTGCGCCCGTTGTGGGGGGCATCAAGGTCATGTGTTTGAAGATGGTCCGGCGCCGACCGGGCTGCGCTATTGCAATAATGGTGTCGCCCTGGTTTTTAAACCCGCGTAACTCTCGCCATAGATATCAACAACAACCAAGCGTCTATTCCGCTGCGTTCGACCGCAGAAAGTCCTCCATACGGCGAATATAAGCAATCCAGGCTTCGCGTCCTTTGTCGGTTAACTGGCAAATGGTTTGCGGACGTCGATCACGGAAACGCTTCTTAACACTCACGTAACCAGCCTCCTCTAACTTGCGAATATGCACCGAAAGATTTCCGTCAGTGACGCAAATTTTCTGGCGCAGCTCGACAAAATCTGCGGCGTGGGCGCCAGACAGGAAGGCCATCACCGCCAGCCTTACGCGCCCATGAATGATGTCATCGATATCACGATAATCAAACCCCGACGACGTCGTTTCGTCTGTCATAGCTTCACACAATCTCTGACGGTTCGCCGCGCATCAAAATTACACCCGGTAATACGGCGCAAACGAATGATCCAATTGCCGCAATGAGCATTTGCTGGGCGCTTGCAAGATAGAATAGAGAAAGCACCGAAAACCCGAGAGAGGCGACAGCGATAAGTTTCAGCCAGGAAAGCCGAGCCGCGACCGCCGTCGCATAAAACGCCACGGCGTAAAGCCCGAAGGAAACAGGAAACATCAGGCTAAAGAGAAAATAGCGCGGCAGGCCCGCCTCGACATAATTGCCGTGCACCGCAATCAGGGTCAGCCAGAACGCTGTCATAAATATGCCGACCGCAAACCACACAGACATTGCCGTCTGATTGCCGATGGTTCCGGCGCCGGGCTTACGTCCCATTCGCCGCCCGAGTGTGAAAGACAGGACCCATCCAAGCGCCACGGCGCCAAGCCATGGGGCATAGCCGCCGAGACCGCCCAGGCTGATCGCGCCGATAGCGTTCAAATAGACGGACAGCGCCGCCAGCCCGATCAGTCCACCCCAGATTACATAAAACAGACCCCCCACCAGCGGCGCATTGCGCCCCTCTTCAGCCAAGGTACGCACATAGGCGATGTCTTCCGCGAGATCAGGGGCCATTTCATTCGATGGCTTGGAAGCTTCAGGCATGGATTTATCGGTCACAATCGAGACCTCCTGTTATTAAACTACTTTGTTTTTTAAAGTACGTGCCATGAGATGTCAAG
>JAJFFW010000069.1 GCA_021776435.1 Parvularculaceae bacterium
GCGGCGAGCCGGGCCCACGGGAATTTCTCGCCGGGGTCATCCTTCCTCGCCGGCGCCACATCAGAATGACCGAGCACGCGCCCAGGTGCAATATCATAACGCATACGGATTTCTTTTAAAAGCACAATCAGCGCGTCGATCTGCGCATCCGGAAAGTCGCGATAGCCAAATTCATGACCGGGGTTGACCAGCTCTATGCCGATTGAACGGGCGTTGATGTCGCTCTCCCCCTTCCATGAAGAAACACCGGCGTGCCAGGCGCGCTTGCTTTCGGCCACCAGCCGATAACAACGCCCGTCTTCTTCGATTAAATAATGCGCGCTGACCTTTGCCGCCCGGTCGCACAGGCGCGCCAACGCTTCCGTCCCCGTCTTCATGCCGGTGTAATGAAGGATGACGGTATCAATCGATCGATTGCGCGCGTCGTGATTTGGCGAGGGGGTATTGATGAATTCCATAGTTATTCCCGTCTCCCACTCGTCATTGCATCGCGTCGGCGTCCATCACCTCTCCCCGTCGGGGAGAGGGAATCATGCTCGGCGTTCCCCATCGAAGAAAAACAAGAACCTCAAAGTTCTATTCTCCTAGCGCCTATCATCCTAACGATTCTGGCGCGCCGGCTTCAAGGGGGCGACTTGTGGGCGGGCGGGTTTTCGGTCCACGCAATAAAACAATACCGACACCGACAAGCGTCATTGCCCCGCCAATGAACAATCGCGTACTCAAAGGATCGCCGAGCAATAGCACACTGAAAAAGACGGCGATCACCGTCGTCAGCAAAGCACTCGGCGCGACCTGACTGACAGGTAAACGCTGCAACAGCCAATAATACGCCGAGTGCCCAAAGATCGACCCGCCAAAAGCGGAAAAAAGAATGGCCCCCGTCAGCAGCCATTTGTCGGCCGCCTGGAAAGCCTCAACTTGACCGTTCTCGAACACCATCGTAGCTGACCACAAAACAACAGTGCCGATCACAGAAAACCAGGCGAGCAATTCGAAAGGTTTGAACGCCATCGATTTCTTGATGAGGATCGCGCCAATCGATTCTGAAAAAGCCGCGATGGCGACCAGCCCGACCCCGACTCCGATACTCGCCTCACCCTTGCCGAGCGCGATCACCGCGACCCCGACAAAGGCCAGCGCAATGCCGAGCCCACGACGCCACCCCACATGGTCTTGAAGAAATAGAACCGACAAAATGGTTGCAAAGGGTACATAGAGTTCTATCGCGATGGCGCCGGCAGATGCCGTCCCGAGCGCGATGCCAGAGAACATAAACGCATAATTGACGCCGCCCATAAATACACCAGCACTCAGCACCCTGATCATATACCCCGGACGCCAGCACAAAAACCGCGCCATTACAATGGCGACCAGTGTCATCCGGATCGCCGCATAAAACATCGGCGGCACAGCATCCACTGCAACCTTGATAACGACAAAATGAAACCCCCAGACCAGGCACATGGTCAGGAGGACGGTAATTTCACGCGTGCTCAACGGACGTCCTTCATCAAACCTCATCCCCTCCTACGCGCGCGATGCAGAGCGACACAATCAAAGAATTTCAGAAGAACGGTCTGGCTGCGGGACCAGAGAACAATGCGAGAAAAGCGACTCACCCATTCTGCTCCCGTTAAAGGGGGGGCTCACAAAAGGGGCCCACTGTATAACGAGAATACAGTTGCCGCCCTTTCACTCTTCGATCGAAAGAGAAGTCAACCTCAAGAGACGCGCGCAGGACGCCAGTGTTTACGATCAGAGCTGTCGGATGTGGCGCCAATCAGCGCCGAGAGCCCAAGCGCCAGAGGCGCCGCAATCGCGATCGCTATCACTGCAAAAGCAGAAATAACAAGGATTGCGAAGAATGTAATGAGATCAGCAACTGTGATCAAAACCTTCCAAGCGCCCGGCAAGAACCGTTCAGTCAGATTGTCATTGGCGTGCGTCTCGGTCATTTACGCCACTCGTCGCTACGATACCTATCCATGAAAGCAAAGCCCGCCCCTCAGGTCCAGTCTCTCGGCAAGATTAATTCGCAATTGAGTTCACTTCTTTAGCGTTGCGACCGAAAATCAGGGCGTTCAGCAACAATCTGCTTGTAAGCATCATTGATGGCCGCCATCCGATTTTCAGCGATTCGCACCAATTCTACCGGTACGCCCCGGGCCATCAACGCATCCGGGTGATGGGTCCGTACGAGGTCCCGATAGGCCTGCTTTACCTCCGCATCACTCACATCATGCCCGATATCTAAAATAAGGTAAGGGTCGCTTTCCCCGAGGCCCAGATGAACCAATCTCAGGCGGCGAATCGCTGCTGGCGGCAATTTGAACGCCACGCCCGCCTTATCCAAGAGGTCCATCTCACGCGGATGCGCGACGCCGTCGGCCAGCGCGATGTGATAAAGGCAATCAAGAACGTCCTCGAGCACAACCGGTTCGTCTTCAAAAATCCGCGCGACTCGAGACAAATAATGTTCAAATCCGGCAACGTCCTTTTGCGCCAGGTCATAGACCATCCGGACATTGTCGGCCTCTTCCGCCGGGAAATGAAAGAACTCGCAAAAGGCGGCAATCTCGTCATCAGTGACGATGCCATCCGCCTTAGCCATCTTCGCTGAGAGTGCGATCAACGCAATTGAGAAAGCCGCTTCATCACGGCGCGCCTTGCGCTCGGCAAGCGCATCCAGCATCGCCCCCAGGGTGAGCCGACCAAAGGCGTTCAACCTGGTCTGTACTTTTTCCCAAACATTCATGGCTGATCTTTGATAATCCCTACTCTCGCATCCCGCCAGTCCCCCCCAACATGGAGTGGGCGGCAGGCAATATCACCAAACTGTGGAAAATGAATTTCATAAGCTAATCACAAGCTTATACGATAATTGCGCACAATTTGCACCTATCATCTGAAATGGATTTTGATTTTTCGTCCACACTCCGCAAACTCCTGCCCAAGCGATAAAGGTTGAAAGAAATGGGCGCCATCCTGCATGAAATGCGTATCGTCATTGGTGGGACTTTATGCGGCGCAGCTTTTATGCTGATCGCTCTCGTGATCATCGGCGCATTATAATTCACCCATTCGAGTCACGCCGCAGGTTCATAATTCAATATTGGTGAAAGCCATTTCTCAATTTCTCTAATCGTTTTGCCTTTCCGGCTTGCATAATCCTCAACCTGATCACGTTCGATTTTTCCAACACCAAAATAAAGCGAATCCGGATGCGAAAAGTAGAGTCCGCACACTGACGATGGCGGCGTCATCGCAAAACTTTCAGTTAAACCCATACCATTATTTGATGAGGCGTCGAGTAATTCGAATATTGACCCTTTTTCCGTATGGTCCGGTTGAATTGGGTACCCAGGCGCAGGGCGCACTCCTTGATAGCGCTCATCGATGAGCCCTTCCACACCAAGCTCCTCGTCTTTGGCGTAGCCCCAAAACTCTCGCCGAACGCGCTCATGCAGATGTTCTGCAAAGGCTTCCACCAATCGATCCGAAAGCGCTTTAGCCATAATCGCAGAATAATTATCGTCGAGAGAATCAAATCGAGCCGCCAGAGCTTCCTCACCGATCCCCGCCGTCACAGCAAAGGCGCCAACATAATCTTCGACCCCCGCCTCTTCCGGCGCGACAAAATCCGATAAACAGTAATTTGGCGAATCCGCACGTTTTTCGATCTGCTGACGCAATCCGTAAAACGTCGCGCGCGTCCCCGATCTTTGTTCATCAGCGTACACAATTACGTCATCACCGCGCGCATTGGCTGGCCAAAACCCAACAACGCCATGTGCTGTAAGGAGATTTTCGTCGACGATCATTTTCAACATCGTCTGCGCGTCACTATAAAGGCTGCAAGCAGGTTCACCGACGATCTTGTCTTCGAGAATCTGCGGAAATTTACCATGCAAATCCCAGGAAGAGAAAAACGGCGTCCAATCAATATAGGATGTGAGCGTTTCCAGATCATAATTTCGAAACGTCTTTACGCCATTAAAAACGGGCTTTGGCGGCGTGTAAGATGACCAATTGAGTTTTAATTTATTCTTCCGTGCGTCTTTGATTGATACGCGTTTTGATCGTTCCCGTCCCTTTTCATAATTGTCTTTGATGCGACTATATTCTTCCGAAATATTGGCGAGATATGCGTCGCGATTTTCCTCCGACAGCAAGGTTGCAGCCACCCCGACAGCACGACTGGCGTCGGTCACATAGACGACGCCGTTATCATAATTTGGTGCTATTTTGACCGCCGTATGCGTTCGGCTGGTTGTCGCACCGCCAATCAGGAGGGGTTTCGAAAACCCTTCCCTTTTCATCTCCGCCGCAACATTACACATTTCATCAAGGCTCGGCGTAATCAGGCCAGAAAGGCCGATGATATCAACATCGTGCTTCTTTGCTTCTGAGAGGATTGTCGAAGCAGAAACCATGACGCCAAGATCGAACACCTGAAAATTATTGCATTGCAGAACCACGCCGACGATATTCTTACCAATATCATGAACATCCCCCTTGACCGTCGCCATGAGAATTTTGCCCGCTGGTTTGCCCTGCTCTAAACCCTGCTCTTCTTTTTCTTTTTCCATAAAAGGCGTGAGGTGTCCGACCGACTGTTTCATGACACGAGCTGATTTTACCACTTGCGGCAGAAACATCTTGCCTGCGCCAAAGAGATCACCGACGACATTCATCGCGTCCATGAGCGGCCCTTCAATGACATGCAGAGGTCTGCCGAGCTTTAAACGCGCCTCTTCAGTATCCTCGATAATGTATTGCGTGATCCCCTTAACAAGCGCATGCCTCAACCGTTCTTCAACAGACGTCTCGCGCCAACTTAAATCTTCCTCGCGTCTCTTGCCTTCACCGCCTCTATAACGCTCTGCGACCTCAAGCAGCCGCTCTGTTCCATCTGGCCGCCGGTTGAGAATAACATCCTCCACCGGCTCTCGTAATTCAGGTGGAATTTCATCATAAATCGCCAGCTGCCCGGCATTTACAATGCCCATATCCATGCCCGCTTTTATAGCGTGATAAAGAAAGACAGAGTGCATGGCCTCTCGCACGGGTTCATTCCCACGAAAGGAAAAAGATATGTTGGAGACGCCGCCCGATACCTTTGCATACGGAAGTTTTTCTTTTATTCGGCGCGTCGCCTGAATAAATTCAACCGCATAATTGTCATGCTCTTCAATTCCGGTCGCAACAGCAAAGATATTCGGGTCGAAGATAATGTCTTCAGGGGGGAAATTGATTTTTTCAATTAACAGGCGATAAGATCGCTCGCAAATTTCAAATTTTCGATCGGCTGTATCCGCCTGACCCTGCTCGTCGAACGCCATGACGACGGTTGCAGCACCGTAACGCATGACTTTCTTTGCTTGCTCCAAAAATGGTTCTTCGCCCTCTTTCAGCGATATAGAATTTACGATCGCTTTGCCTTGAACGTTTTTAAGGCCCTCCTCGATAACGGTCCATTTCGAACTATCAACCATCACTGGGACGCGACTAATATCGGGCTCTGAGGCAATCAGGCGCAGAAACGTCGACATCGCTGCGACGCCGTCAAGCATGCCTTCATCCATATTTACGTCGATGATCTGTGCGCCGTTTTCGACCTGTTGGCGCGCGACCGAGAGCGCCTCCTCGTATCGATTTTCCTTGATGAGTTTACGAAATTTCGCAGACCCTGTTACATTCGTCCGCTCACCGATATTAATAAATGTAGGGATTGTCATGCAGCGTCCTGCGCACCTTTATCGGGGCGCACCCCCAACATATGACAAAGTGCAAATACAAGTTCGGCTCGATTCAAAGTATAGAAATGAAACTGATCAACGCCTTGCGCTACGAGATCCAGGCATTGCTCAGCCGCCATAGTCGCAGCCACGAGTTGACGGGTCTTCGGATCATCGTCGAGATTTTCAAACAAACGAACCAATTTTGAGGGAACGCTAGCGCCACAGATGGTTGCGATTTTTATCAGCCCTTTAAAATTAGTGATTGGCATAACCCCAGGCACAATAGGGATATCAATACCGGCCGCGCGGACCCGATCAAGATATCGAAAATATACATCGTTAAAATAAAAGAATTGCGTGATCGCACGCGTGGCGCCGGCATCAATCTTCGCCTTGAGAAGATCGATATCGGTATCAAAGTCGCTAGAGTCCGGATGCTTTTCAGGATAACACCCAACGGAGATCTCAAAATCTGCAATACGCCTGGCGCCTGCGGCTAATTCCGCCGCATTGGCGTAGCCATTCTGATGGGGAATATATTTTTCGCCGGCTCCGCCAGGAGGATCCCCACGCAGCGCAACGACGTGCCGCACACCCACGGCCCAATACTCTTTAAGAACATCGTCAACTTCGTCTTTTGTCGCCGCCACGCAAGTCAGATGGGCAGCCGCATGAATATCCGTCTCTTTCGTAATCCGGGCGACCGTTTCATGAGTGCGAGCACGGGTTGAACCACCGGCGCCGTAAGTCACAGAGATGAAGTCCGGCCGCAATGGCGCCAAGCGTTTGATCGACGCCCAAAGCCGTATGTTCATTTCCGGCGTTTTAGGCGGGAAAAATTCAAAAGATACGTTTATATCCGCCACGCAAATATCTCCCCCTTAACCAGTAATTGCACGTGTGTTCAAACGGCTTACCGACGCGGGCGCTGAGCAAAGCCAAATCTTTACAGTAAGCTTTTTCTCTTCACCACTCCCCGGCGTTAGTGTCTCTATACTGACCAATTCAATATTGCATTCCCTGCACCACCCTCTGACCTCTTCATCAGAAAAGCCAAGCCGGCGATGAGCGTGCTCTTCGCGCAGGAACTCAAGTTCATGCGGGGCAAAATCGGAAATTAATAACCGACCGCCCGGTTTTAATAACCGCGACGCTTCTCGCACCGCGAGGTCCGGTTCGGCGAGAAAGTGCAAAACCTGGTGCAGGCAGACGATATCAGCGACACCTGAATTTAACGGTAGAGAGAACAGATCACCTTGGCGCGCCTGAGCATGCGTAACCCCTGCCTGATCAAGTTTGGCGCGGGCAATTTCAAGCATTTCACGAGAGAGGTCAAACCCGACGCCTTTTTGGTAATGATCGGCGAACATCTCCAGCATTCGCCCAGTGCCGGTGCCAAGGTCAACGAACATTTCTGCTTTATCGCCCTCGGCCATCGCTTTCATCCGAGATTCAATGTCGGATTCCGGCAGATGTAGCTGACTGACTCTGTCCCACTCGGCTGCGTTTTGCTGAAAATACGCCGCCGCCGCCGCTGCACGGGATTCCCGGCTCTGAGAAAACCGCTCCCTGTCGCGAGATATCAACCGATCAGCCGATTGCGATAATTCCGTAATCACCTCCCCCAAAGACCGGATTCCACACCCCTGACCATGCGCGCTGATCGCCCGGTAAAACATCCACGCACCTTCGCGATACCGTTCCACCAGCCCGGCATCGGCTAGAATCTTAAGATGACGGCTAACACGCGGTTGGCTTTGGCCCAGGATCTGGGTGAGCTCCGTGACCGTCAGCTCACCGCACGACAGTAACGCCATGATGCGCAAGCGTGTTTCTTCACCAATCGCTCGAAAAATATTGAGCGTTGCATCAAGCGTCATGAGGCACCCTTTGAAATCAAATTTCAATTAGATATAAACATATCCTTATATCTTATTCAACCAACAGTTACCGTCGAAAGGCTTTTTACCAACCGGTAACGCGAAACTGACCGGAATTTGACTTCACGATCGCTTCAAACGCCTATATTTCGGTCATGAAAATGATGCAATGTAGGCGTAGGCACCGCTGATCGGGGCTCAGAAGGCGCCGTTATAATTTGGAGAGACTGAATGCGGGGGTATTTTTTACAAGCCTGTGCTGCAATGACATTGTCTGTGGTGATCCTGGGCGGGACAGCGCATGCACAGCTATCTAATGCTGGAAACGCAGAGACACTATCGGAAGACCTTCAAAAGGCCGCACAAACGCCGACAAGCGACGTGCCTGACCCTTGGGAAGGCTTTAACCGCAAAATGTTCGCGACCCACATGTTCCTCGACAACAACCTTCTCGTCCCCGGAGCAAAGGCATATCGCGCTGTTACACCGGCGAAGGGACGAAAAGGGATTCGAAAATTCCTACACAATGCGCGCACACCCAGCATTCTTATAAACGATATACTTCAGGGGGAATGGAAACGCGCAGGTAAAACTACGTCACGTTTTTTCGTCAATTCAACTGTCGGATTCTTAGGTTTCGCTGACCCGGCCGCCCATCTGGGCATTGAAAGTCATGATGAAGATTTTGGGCAAACCCTGGCCAGTTGGGGAGTGTCATCGGGCCCTTACCTGTTTTTGCCGCTACTCGGACCGAGTTCGATTCGCGATGGCATTGGTGCGGGTGTCGATATCGCCTTCGATCCGCTGATTTATATCGATACTGACCCGGCGAGATTTGCACAATATTCTCGCGCCGGTATGACAGGCCTTTCAGTACGTGAGCCGTTAATTGAACCGCTCGAAGATATTCAAGAAAAATCGCTGGATTATTACGCCTCTCTTCGGAGTTTCTATCTCCAAGCGCGCAAACGAGAGATCAATAACGGTCGAACAACTTATGACGACTTACCTGATATCGGCGAATTTGAAGAATTTGACGATCTTGAATAGCGATCCTTTCCGGAGAATCTGTAATGATTAAGCGTCCACAGAATATAACACGTCGTCTCGCTCTTGCTGGCGCAAGTATTGCGATTGTATTGGGCGGCGCCATTTCGCCTGCATGGGCGGACCGGGCGGCGGAAGATTATATTCAGGGAATTCTTGACGAGGCCTTCGTTGCACTCAATGTTGAAAACGAAGATGAGAAACTCGACGCGCTGGCGGAATTGGTTGACAAATATGTCGACGAACGCCGCGTTGCGATATTCACTCTTGGTCAATATGCGCGCCGGATTACGGATGAGCAAAAAGAAGAATTCATCCCGCTCTTTAAGAAATACGCAACGATCGTCTATCAGGACGCGCTTTCAAATTATTCCGGAGAGCATCTGGTTGTAACCGGATCAGTGGACCGTTCAGAACGCGATATTATCGTGAACTCAAAGGTCGCCAATGCTAGACCCGGCGATCAGTGGGCGGAGATCGTTGTGCATTGGCGGGTATATCGCAATCGCGACGGTTCCATGAACGTATTGGATGCTGGCGCCGAAAACATATGGCTGGCCCTTGAACAACGCAGTCAATTTACATCCGTGATCGCCAATAATGGCGGCGGTCAAAAAGGTATGGATGCTTTGATCAAGCAATTGCGCGATCAGGTCGGCGCGTAACGGGCGTTTGTCCAAAGCTGATTGACCTCATTCTCAGGTTCACAACCGCGACATGACAAAGGCGGCATCTCCTACTACGGAGATAGAGTCTTACTCATGAGCTCTGGCGCGACGAGAAGGCTTTCCGGATTTTTAGGCGGCGTTAAAACACTCCGTACTCTGCCCAGCGAATAGAGCCAAATGCGTGAACGGCTTTCACGCAACTCTTCTCTCGTTCATATGGGGCGCGCCGTTTAATGCGAAAATCGCTCCACACTTTTCGCTCGGCGCTCTCATAAAAAAACGGCCGGAGCATCATCGCTCCGGCCGTTTTTCCGTAATCTATTTGAAGATCGGTCAGCCCGATCCTCAAATTTTTATTGACCTTAGAGATTCACCCGTGCGCCGAGGAAGAAGAACCTCCCACGCGGGCCAGCCGGACGTGAAAGCGTCCCTTTGAAAGGATCGCGATCAAGCACGTTATTGACACCGCCATAGACATTAATGTTTTCCAGCAGTTGGTAATCCGCTGTGAAATCATGCACGAAGCCAGATCCTGTGCTGAGCGGGTCAACGAATGTTGGATTGTTACGGATATCCCCATTATCCACGCCCGGCAGTAATTGAGAGCTCTCAAAACGGCCATTCCAACCAAAATTGAAGTCGTCCAGCGTCCAATCGGCGTTAAAGTTCACGATCCAGGTGGGGATCGCAAATTCACCAAGACGGTCTTCAAAGACCGTCAAATCGGTCGGATCTTGAAATTCATTGAATCTCAAAAAGCGTGTGCCGTTGGCGCCCAAGCGCAGATTGCCAAGGTCCTCTCCGCCACCGACGAAGCCACCGATGACGTCAACAACATCAAGATCATAAGTCACGCTCCAGTCGACACCTCGTGTCTCAAGGGAGCCCAGATTGATCTGCCCAGAAACAAACCCATCAATGTCGCCGTTGACTGGGTTGCGGAAGATCTGGTCGCAGAACTGATTGTTGATCGACGGAAGATCGACGCATGCCTGGGCGATATCGAAGGGGCCCAAAGCATCGATAGCCCCGTCGATTTTGATGTCATAGAAGTCAGCGATCACTAGCAGACCTTGAAGGGGGCCATCAGGTCGGAAAACAAACCCCGCTGTAATGGTTTCGGCTTTTTCTTCCTGAAGATCCGGATTGCCGCCCGAGAGCCCAGGGACGAACGCTGTATTGAAGTTCGATGAGTCGAAGCCCGGCGCCACGAACAATGCGCAATTCGCCGCACGGAATTGAGAGCCCCCATTGATAAACTGCGGGTTACAGGGATCTTGAGTCGCGCCAAGGGACGCTGGTTGCTGTGGCGAGAACAGTTCGCCAATATTTGGCGGGCGCACAGCGTTTGAAAACGTCCCGCGGAACGTCAGCCAGTCATGGGGCTGCCAGCGGCCGCCAACGCTCCACGCTGTCGTGCTGCCGATCGAGTCATAATCGGAAAACCGCGCAGAACCCGTGATTTCAAAATATTTCATCAAAGGCAAATCATGCGCAATCGGGATTTGACCCTCGATGAATCCTTCATACACTTCCTCTGTTCCGCCAGACCGGAAAGTCGGCCCACTGGCCGTCGCCCCGAACGTCAGGCCCGCAGTATCCAATCCATCGGGTGTGAACTGGCTCCTCTCATTGCGATATTCAAAACCGGCTGCAAAACCAATCGGCCCCGCAGGCAGTTCGAAAAAGTCACTGGAATCACCTGACAACGTGGCAAGGAACACTTCTTGAGTGACCGTTGTCCTTTCTTTGGTTGGGATCCAGATGAAGTCCGCAGCCTCGCGGCTAACGGTGTTTTCACCGAAAATATTCACCGGCACGCACTGACCGTCGCCAGGTTCAAATGTCAAAAAGCCTGTACGCGACTGTGGGAACGGCGATGTCCCTGGAAGTGTATTCGAATCAAGGTCCGATCGGCAAACGACTTCGCCGGTAGCTGGATCGATGACGGAATCCACAGCGGCGAAGAAACGATCTTCGATACGCGTTCTCGGGTTAATTACATCGACGTCGGTGCGACCGTAATTATACGAAAGTTCATATTCAATGCCGTGCGGTAATTCGCCCTGTAATCCGCCAACGATGCGGAAGGTCGTGCGTTCTGAATTCTGCCGATTGATGGCGTTAATATCAAGCGAGTCACGCGAAACCGCAAGGATCGGATCGACGCCCAGACCGATCAGTGAATTTATCTGTGCCCGCAAGGCCGCTGGAATGAACGGGTTTTCGAGTGAAATCGGAATATCGTCATTAAACCCATTCACCTGAGCTGAATCGATACTGTCGGTAAAAGCGAATTTCGTCTCAAGGAAGAAATTCATATGCTTGTTGATCTCGTAATCGGCGTTGGCGTTAAGCAAAATCCGGTCCGATTCCGGCAATACAAGCTCGATGTCCGGGTCCGTAGCAATCGAGTCACCGCCGATGGCGTCAAAAAGGTCGGTGAATATAGTACCGGAATTGAACGGGCGAAGCGTGCCATTATCGAATACCTGGAACATGGGAACGCTACTGTCGGCGCCACTGTTGAGAGGCGTGTTCGGGACGGATCCATCATCGTTAAGAAGGCCGAGGGCAAACCCTGCAAACGCATCATTGAGCCCGTCATTCCTATTGAGAATTGAGATAATGCCGAAACGACTCGACACCGGCAGGGTGGCGTTCGGCGCAAACGTGTTACTCGCCCCCGGATCAGCGCCGACAAATGCCGCAACATTGTCATCATTTGGTACGAATCTGAACAGACCCGAACCGGCGAATGAGCGCTCGTCAGCGAAAACGGCTTCGTTTCGCGTATACTCAACGCCGACAACCGCACTCCCGCGCCCATTGGCAAATTCAAAGCCGGTCGCAACCGAAAGGAACGCCTCTTCCGCGTCGCCTTCGTCGCTAATGCCGCCCTGAGCGCGGATTTCAAGCCCGTCAAAGTCCGAGCCATCGCGTAAAATAAAGTTAACAACGCCTGTCACCGCGTCCGCGCCGTAGATCGAAGAAGCGCCGCCCGTCAGAACCTCGACCCGGTCAAGCATCGAAACTGGAATTGTGTTGACATCAACAGCCGCCTGGCCCGCCGTGCCTGCCACATGGCGGCGGCCGTTTTGCAAAACCAGCGTTCGCTCAATGCCAAGACTGCGCAAATTCAAAAAGCCGATACCAAGATCGGAATCATCGGTGTCTGCTCCATTAAAAGCAGAGAAATTTGCTGGCAATGACCCCTGAAGCGCCGGCGTTTCGCGAAGAAGAAAAGTGATGTCGGTCTCACCCGATGTCGCTATTTCGTCACCCCCGATCGATAGAACCGGGCTCGCTGCAGACGTCACATTGTTGGTTTTGATGCGCGATCCCGTAACGATAATCGTGTCATCGGCTGCATCTCCATCCTGGGCGTAAGCCGGCATAGCGGCCATCACTGCCAGTGACGAAGAACATGAAAAGAGCGCCGCAATGGCGGTATGCATGGTTTTATTATTCATGGTAATCCCCTTCAGATATACATTTCTTTAGCCGCTCTTTAGCCGCAATTCGCCTCTTTAACTGCGGCAAAAGCTGGTTGCGATAACAAAATCGCCCACACTCCGAACCATGATGACCGAATCTTCATAAAATTGAAACAGGGCAAGAGCCTTATCGAATGCTTAGGATTTCTAATTTGCCCCCTCACCCCTTCAATTAACCAGTTTAATTCCCTAAATTTATCATGTGGTTTAGTGTTTAATATAAATCGCATCACATCTGAAGCGAGATGACCCTAGGAGTGCAAAAAAACCACATGAAACCATTAGATTCTACCGACCAAAAGATCCTCGCTCTGCTTGAGCAAAATGGGCGGGCTACGATCGTCGAAATCGCGGAACAGGTAGGGCTGAGCCAAACGCCATGCGCGGAACGAATCAAACGGATGGAACGGGAGGGCGTGATCAGCGGCTATATCGCGACCCTCAATCCTGAATTAGTCGGCCGTGGATTCACAATCTTCATTCAAGTGAAACTGCGCGAGGGGACGAACCAAAACTTCGATATATTCGCAGCGGCCGTCAACGAGATTGACGAAGTCCTTGAATGTCACATGATTGCTGGCGGTTTCGATTGCCTTTTAAAAATTTCGGTTGCCGACATGCAAGAATACCGTTCAGTCATCATCGGCAAAATCTCCGTGATAACCGGCATCGAGCGGACAGACAGTTTTCCCGTTATTGAGGTCTTGAAAAGCGGCACATCGCTGATGCGACTATAGAAAAACGCATGAGTCGCATTTATCGCATTTTGTTCCGATTAAGTGCAGCAGTAGAAAAAGCGGAAACGGCCGCCAATTATGGCGGCCGTGTAGGGTATCGAATAGAATAGCGAAAATTTCATCCGCTTTATGACGAATAGAATTCGACAACCAGATTGGGTTCCATCGTGCACGCATAAGGCACTTCGGCAAATTCCGGCACCCGTACATAAGTCGCTGTCATTTTCTTGGGATCGACATCGACATAATCAGGGATATCGCGTTCGGCGCTTTGCAACGCTTCCAGCACCAGCGCCATATTTTTGGATTTGTCTTTCACTTCAATCACATCGCCGGGCTTGCAGCGGAAAGACGGAATATTGGTCTTTACGCCATTCACTTTAACGTGGCCGTGATTGACGAATTGACGTGCAGCGAAAACGGTCGGGACGAACTTCGCACGGTAGACAACGGCGTCGAGCCGGCTCTCGAGAAGGCCGATCAAAAGTTCTGCCGTATTGCCCCGCCGACGTCCGGCTTCATTATAAATACGTTCAAACTGTTTTTCGGAAATGTCGCCGTAATACCCTTTGAGCTTTTGTTTGGCCATCAATTGGAGGCCGAAGTCGGAAAGCTTGCCCTTGCGACGCTGCCCATGCATGCCGGGACCATAGTCGCGTTTATTGATCGGAGATTTTGGTCGGCCCCAAACGTTTTCGCCGACCCGGCGGTCAAGTTTGTACTTGGCGCGAAGGCGCTTAGTCATGTCTGCTCACTCTCGACGCGTTCCGGCTCTGAGGTCCATCCTCAGCGCAATTGCAACGGCGGTCACGCATCACCCGTAATGAAGACGCGGCCTATAGCTGGCGCCCGCCTGACTGTCAAACCTTTGAGACAACAAGAATCCCCTCCAAGGAGCTCCTCACATTGAAATCAAATTCACCTTCGCGGACGGGAAGCGACGATCAAGCATGCCGAAAACCTTCCAGAGCCGCTGCATAAGAGGACTCAAGCAACAAAAACAAATGACTATTCAGCAGCTTGCCTCTCATTTCCGAATTGGAGATCAGCGAGCCGGGCATAGAGACCGCCACGTTTGAGAAGCTCACTATGGGTTCCATGGTCAATGATCCGCCCTTCGTCCATGACAGCGATGACATCCGCTTTCAGGACCGTGGCTAACCGATGGGCAATGACGATGGTCGTTCGTCCCGCCGAGACCGTCTCGAACGCCTGCTGAATGGCGCGCTCGCTTTCGGAATCAAGCGCGCTGGTGGCTTCATCCAGTAAAAGGATTGGCGCATCGCGTAAAATCGCGCGGGCAATGGCAATACGCTGGCGCTGCCCACCAGAAAGCGTTGCCGCATCCTCGCCAAGCTGCGTGCCGTAGCCTTCGGGAAGCGCTGAGATAAAGTCATGAGCGTTTGCTGCGCGGGCTGCCGCGTTTACTTCATCATCAGAGGCAGACGGTTTTCCAAAACGGATATTGTCGGCTGCAGATCCTGAAAATAACGGCGCGTTCTGCTGAACGACTGAAATCGCGTCACGCAAATCAGCGGGATCGACCGCTTTGATGTCAACACCATCGAGCGTGATGACGCCAGTTTTCGGGTCATAAAATCGCAGCAGAAGCTGAAATATGGTGCTTTTGCCTGCCCCAGAAGGCCCCACTAGGGCAACCCTCTGGCCCGGATTGATATCGAGCGAGACATTGCGCAGCGCAGCGACGCCCGGTCGCGCCGGGTAATAAAAATGAATGTCATCAAATTTAACCGCGCCGCGGACAGGCGACATGAGCGCCGTCGGATGCTCGGGCGCCTTTATATCCGATTGTGCTGAGAGCAACTCCATCAACCGTTCTGTGGCCCCTGCGGCGCGCATAATTTCTGCATACGTTTCGGTCATGATGCCCACGCCGCTAACAGCAACGAAGGCATACATCACAAATTGCGTCATGGCGCCCGGCGTTATAGCACCGCCTTGCACCTGAACGGCGCCAAACCACAAAACGGCAATCAACCCCGCCAACACGAAAGAAAAGATTATGCCCGTCATGAAAGAGCGCACCCGAATGCGCCTTAAGGCGACATCAAACGTCGCCTCGACAGCGCGTGCAAAATTAGACTTTTCTTCTTGTTCGCGCGTGAACGCCTGAACGGTTTCGACTGCGCGAAGGCTTTCGCTGGCGCGCGCCGACGCCTCGGCGAGACAATCCTGACTTGAGCGCGAAAGCCTTTGCACCCGCTGCCCAAAGAGGAAAATCGGCCCGAGGATGAGCGGACCGACCGCCAAAACCATAATAGCCAACTTCCAGCTCACAACGAGCATCAAGGCAAGAGCGCCCACGGTTGTTACGACTGTCCGCAGCGCAACAGAAACCGAAGAACCGACAACGGTTTGAATGAGCATCGTATCGGTTGTCAGCCGCGAGAGCACTTCGCCGGTGCGCACAGTCGCGTAATAGCCCGGGCTGAGGCTCAAGAGATGATCGTAAACCGCACGACGCAGATCAGCGACGACGCGTTCTCCAAGCCGGCTGATAAAGTAATACCGTAGCGAGCCAGCAACACCCAACAAGAGAGCGACAATAATCCCTGCACCAAAGTACCCGGCGAGCTGATCGCCAACCGCAAAGCGCGTGCAAATGTCAGAACCCGACGCGCCGGAAAAACCGCAGTCAACCACAAGACGAAATGCCGCTGGCAACAAAAGCGTCAAGCTTGAGGCCAGCGCCAAAAAAATTATGAAGGCTGTCAAAAGCCCCGGATAGTTCAGGACAAACGGCACAAGTCGGCGAAGCGGTTTCGCACTTCGGGCCTTCTCGCGATGCGCACGATCATGTTCAAGTTCTGATGCAAAGGTCGACCCGCGATCAGCGCTCGTCCGCCCGCTGCGTGTGTCACTGATCGAAGAATTCAGCGGAACTTGCGCCATGGTTTGCTTCCATATTGATTGCGGTCCGAGCGTATCTCGCAGGCGGTGTGGATATAGTTGTCAGCATCACTGCTTACAATACGCCCTCGCGTCCCAATCCAATCGCTGTCATTCGCCAGAGTGAACAGTCGGCGTCAGCACATATTCACTGAGTTCAGGTATCGCCATATCACGCACAAAATGACGCACGGAGTGAGCGTAAAGAGTGTAATTTCGCCCATTTTTGTCGAGATACCAGCTTTTACACCCTCCAGCCCATACCATGTCTTTTAAAGACGTCTGTAACTGATCATCAAAGGCTTGAGCCGCCCCTGGGCTGGGCTCGATGAGAGACGCACCGGAATTCCGCAATTTTTCAATGAGGCCGATGATATAATTTACCTGAGCCTCAATAATCGAAATCACCGAGTTGTGCCCAAGACCTGAATTGGGCCCGAGCAGCATAAAGAAATTCGGAAAGCCCGGCGCTGCAACGGTCCTATGGGCGGTGATTTTTTCAGCCCATACGTCTCGCAGGGAGAGCCCGGATGGCCCGATGACATCGATCGATTGCACAATATCGAAAGGTTTGAAACCGGTTGCGAATACAATTACGTCCGCCTCTCGCAACTCACCTTCTTCAGTTCGTATGCCGCTTTTTTCAATACCGGTGATCGGCGACTCCACCAAATCCACATTCGCCCTTTCCAAAGCAGGAAAATAATCGTCAGATGCGAGAATGCGTTTGCAGCCAATTGGATAGTCAGGCGTGACTTTTCGCCGTAATTCAGGGTCGGATATGCTGGTTTTGATATGGTGAGCAAACATCCGACGCACACGGCGTTTCATAAAATTTTTGCCTTTCTTAAATGCTGAAAAACGCCACTCCATTATCGAAAAAATAATTCCTCTATAGATTCTCGCTAAAAATGGCGCAGATTCAAAAAACCCCTTTAACCATTTGGGATAAGCATAATCCCGTCGGGGGAAAACCCAATTTGCGGTGCGTTGGAAAACATCAAGATGACGAACATTCGGGGCAATTTCCGGAATGACCTGAATGGCGCTTGCAGCGCTGCCTATCACCGCAACCCGTTTACCGGTCAGATCTAGGTCGTGTCGCCATCGAGCGGTATGAAAAGCAGCGCCATTAAAATTCTCAATGCCATCAAATTCCGGGATACTCGGCTCATGCAGTCCGCCGAGACCGCTGACCACCACATCGGCTTGTGCATTTGTCCCGTCGTCAAAATCAATGCGCCATCGCTTGCCATCATGGCGTATACAGACAACCGTTTTACCAAATCGGGTTTTCTGATAGAGCCCGTGTTTTTCGGCGCAACGTTTCATGTAGTCCCAAATTTCTGACCCTTGCGAATAGCGGCGAGTCCAACTTGGGTTCGGCTCATACGAAAACGAGTACAGATGCGAAGGAACATCGCAGGCGACACCGGGGTAAGTATTATCGCGCCAGGTGCCCCCGACCTCATCGGCTTTTTCGTAGATAGTAAAGTTATCAGATCCACTTTGCTTGAGCTGGATCGCCATAGCCATGCCGGAAAATCCAGCGCCGAGAATCGCGATCTCGGGCGCCGCCGTTAGGGTTTTGTCGCTGAGCACGTCCATATTTATCCTCAAGGTCTGGCGCGCAAAAATCACGCCGCCATTACACTGAAGAGTTTACATTGATTTTGGCGCACATGCCACGCTTGCGCGCATCAAGAACGAATGGAAAAGGGGGTGAAATTCGTATCCTTATCGTAGACATCAACACCTTCAACACGCTTCAAGAACCCGACAACACGATACGTGACGGGTGTCAGCACCGCTTCCCAAGCGACCTTCAGCACATAATTTGTTACAAGAACCGTCGCCACTTGTGTCGGGGTCCATATCCCGAGAAACGCCAACGGATAAAAAATCAGGCTGTCGACGCCTTGCCCCACGACCGTAGAACCGATGGTGCGCGTCCAAAGGTGTTTGCCACGTGTAATCACTTTCATCCTGGCCATAACATAGGCGTTCGAGAGTTCGCCCGCCCAGAAAGCGATAATCGACGCCAATACGATGCGCGGCGTCAGTCCGAAAACGTCTTCATAGGCGCCCTGCCCTCCCCAACCTGGCGCAGCCGGCAAACTCACAACCGCCCATGACATGAAGGCCATAAAGGCAACAGCGCCAAACCCCGCCCACACGACTCTGCGCGCCCGCGCATAACCGTAAACCTCTGTCAGAATATCACCGAGCACATAGGAAATCGGAAAGAACAAGACGCCCGCCCCAAACGTAAACCCCCAAAGCTGAGAAAGTTTCGCCGCGCCAATAAGGTTCGAGCAAATAAGGACCGCCACAAACGCCGCCATCGCGAAGTCGTAATATTTGAAGCGATGGGTGCTGAGTTCAGCCGTATGATCAATTCGCGAAACATCCGAATCGGCATTCTTTCTAGTCGTCATTTTTATCGGCCTTCTTGCGACGTGAGGTTGCGAGCGATTTGATGACTCCGCGAAGTGCGCGGGTTTCTGATTCTGTTAATCCGGCTCGCGTGAACAGCACCCTTAAATTGCGCTCCATCATGGTTTTTTTCACCAGCGGATAGAAGTATCCAGATGCTTCAAGCTCTTCTCTCAAGTGTGAAAAGAAATTCTCGAAATCACCACGACTCACGGGGTGTTGCAGATCGAGTTGCCCGGTGAACCTCTTGCGTTCACAAGCAAGCGCCCACTCATAGGCTACGATAAGCGCCGCCTGACCAAGGTTGAGTGAAGCAAAAGCGGGATTAACCGGGATTGTCAAAATGCCATCGGCGCGGGCCACATCTTCGTTGGCAAGGCCAGACCTTTCGCCGCCAAAAAGCACCGCGCAAGTCTGCCCCTGATCAACACGCTCTTTCAGCTCAGAGGCGGCCGATCGTGGATCGAGAACCGGCGTCAGAATTTCGCGTGGGCGCGCCGTTGCCGCCAGGACATAATGGCAATCAGAGATTGCAGCCCCGACACTCTCAAATATCCTGGCATTATCGATAACGGTGGACGCGCCCGACGCCATCGCGCCAGCTTTCGGATTTGGCCAACCGTCGCGCGGCCTGACAATCCTTAGCCCGGATACGCCGAAATTGAGCATCGCCCGCGCCGCCGCGCCAATATTCTCACCCATCTGCGGCTCAACCAGCACAAAAACAGGCGCAGGGGCCAGACTCCCAAGGCCGCCTCGCGTGTTCACGCCTTGTTGAACCTGATCTCCCGACATCGTTTCCAAACCGCCCCTTTTTTTGGCTGACGCCCAATGCTATGAGCGCCCGCAAGCCTTGTCGTAGCGGCATTCATCGACCGCACGCTTTCATACCAAGCGAACCCCGTAGGACCATCCATGCAAAAAATCAAAGTTGAAAATCCCGTCGTAGAAATGGACGGGGACGAAATGACACGGATCATCTGGCAGATGATCAAGGACAAGCTGATTTTCCCCTATCTTGATATTGATTTGAAATATTATGACCTGGGTATCGAAAAACGTGACGAAACCAACGACCAGATTACGATCGACGCCGCTGAGGCAACGAAAAAATATGGCGTTGCCGTTAAATGCGCGACCATCACCCCAGACGAGGCGCGCGTCGAGGAATTCGGCCTGAAGAGTATGTGGCGTTCTCCCAATGGCACGATCCGCAATATTTTAGGCGGTGTGGTTTTCCGTGAACCAATCATCCTTCGCAATGTCCCACGTCTTGTTCCGGGTTGGACCCAACCGATCATTATTGGCCGTCACGCTTTCGGCGACCAATATCGCGCAACGGACATGCTGTTTCCAAGCAAAGGAAAACTATCGATCAAATGGATTGGCGACAACGGCGAAGAGATCGAACATGACGTATTCGAAGCGCCGTCATCGGGCGTGTTCATGGGCATGTATAATCTCGACGCCTCCATTCGCGACTTTGCCCGCGCCTGTTTTAATTACGGCATCCAACGCAAATACCCGGTTTACTTGTCCACCAAGAACACAATTCTCAAAAAATATGATGGTCGATTCAAAGATATCTTCGCGGAAGTCTTTGAGACTGAGTTCAAGGACAAGTTCGCCGAATTCGATGGAACTTATGAACACCGCCTGATCGACGACATGGTCGCGTCCTGCATGAAGTGGTCGGGCGCCTATGTCTGGGCGTGCAAGAACTATGATGGCGATGTGCAGTCAGACACCGTCGCACAAGGGTTCGGTTCTCTCGGCCTGATGACATCTGTGCTGATGTCGCCAGATGGCAAGACGGTAGAAGCCGAAGCCGCACACGGTACGGTGACGCGTCATTATCGCGCCCATCAGCGTGGCGAAGCGACGTCGACCAATTCGATCGCATCAATTTTCGCCTGGACGCGTGGTTTGGCGCATCGTGGCAAACTCGACAGCAACGTTGAGCTGACGAATTTCGCGCATTTGCTCGAATCAACGGTAATCAAAACCGTTGAGAGCGGCTGCATGACAAAAGACCTCGCCCTATTGATCGGGGCTGAACAGAAGTGGCTGACAACGATGGGCTTTTTGGAGAAGGTCGATGAGAACTTTCAAAAAGCAATGAGCGCATAAACGCATGCATTGCATGATGAGTGCTTAAAAGCGGAGCCACGGCTCCGCTTTTTTCGTTGCAGATGAAACGATTGCGAACGGTCTCCCGCATATCCATTGCGCCTTATCGCATGTGGCTTGAGGCGTATTCTGTTCAGCGTAGCTTACCTCTCACACAAAGAGGGAAACATCTCATGACGAAGAATTACCTGGTTTCGATACCACTCGCGATTACCGCTTTCGCACTGGCAAGCCCTGCATCTGCAGAGACCCGTACAGTGGACCTCGCATCTTTCGATAAAGTTTCTGCATCGAACGGGATTGATATCAGTATCAACGTAGGCGGATCACAATTGGTCACTGCAGAGAATAAAGATGGTGACTTTGACGATCTGATTCTCGAAGTTAAAAACGGCCGTCTACGGGCGAGCCGCAAAGGGAATGGAATGGGGTGGAGAAAACGACCCAATTACACGATTTCGGTAACCATGCCCGCGTTGAATTCTCTGGACCTATCGTCTGGAGCCGACGCCGATGTAAGCGGTATTCAATCTGATAATTTTTCAGTTGATGTTTCGTCCGGAGCCGACGCCGATATATCAGGAACCTGTGGATCTCTTGATGCGGAAGCATCCAGCGGAGCCGATCTCGACGCTTCCGACCTTATATGCGCAAATGGCAGAGTCGATGTCTCATCTGGGGCAGACATCGAAGTGCACGTCACCCAAACCCTGTCTGCGGATGCGTCATCGGGCGGCAGCATTACCGTTTATGGCAATCCCAAAGAAGTCGACAAAGACAAATCGAGTGGCGGTAGCATTCGCATATCTGATTGAGAGGGTATTCGACATTAGAGCATGATACGAAAAAGTGGGCCCTTCGTCAGGCTCAGAATGAGGCCGGTTTTTCGCAAAATCATGCGATAAAACAAAAAACGAGAGCAAAATGCCGATTCAAGTTTATCGCATTTGTCCCTAGTGTCCCGAATCCGAAGTTCGTTACATAATTCGCGGCTTGCTCACAACGAACTTCAAATCCAAAACCACACTAGATGTGGCGATTCAATCGAGACCGGAAACGCTCTAGTTATCCGTAATCGCTAGCCTCAATCACGCGCTTAGGAATTCCTCTTACTCAAGAACAATTCGAAAAAATATTTTTATAACTGTTACGCCTGGCGTATTTGCAGTCACAATTAGGCAGTCTGCAAAACTTTTGGCGTGTGTCAAAAGATCGACGTGTTTGATCTGACTACAACTGAAGATCAAACACCGCCCAGACCCGCAAGGTAGTCGTCAATTGCCGCACCCGCTGCGCGTGCTTTATCTCCATCTGGGCCGCCAGCCTGGGCTAAATCCGGGCGCCCGCCGCCGCCTTTTCCACCAACGGCTTGCGCGCCGACCTGCACCAGATCAACCGCACTCAGATGACCTTTAAGATCGTCGGTGACGCCGACGACCAGCGCGACTTTGCCATCATTGACGCCAATGAAATAAGCAACACCCGAGCCTAACGACTGCTTGGCTTGATCGACCAATCCACGTAGATCTTTAGGCGCAACGCCTTCGACGACGCTGCCGATAACTTTGACGCCAGCAATATCACGCACTTCGTTCACGGACGATGAACCGCCACTACCCAGCGCCAGTTGCTTTTTCGTTTCAGCAAGATCCCTTTCCAACGTCCTACGCTCCACCAGTAGTGTTTCCAATCGGGTCGCAAGCGCCGACGGAGTCGTCTTCAAAATATCCGACGCCGCGCGAGCGATCGCCGCCTGCGATTCAAGATAAAGTCGAGCGCTCTCACCCGTGAGTCCCTCAATCCGTCTGACGCCGGCAGAAACAGCACTCTCGCTGACAATTTTGAAAAGCGCTATATCACCGAGACGCCGCACATGCGTGCCGCCACAAAGCTCAACAGAAAATGGCGTCAGACCATCATTAAGCGAGGCGCCCATACTCAGTACGCGCACGTCTTCTTCATATTTCTCACCAAAAAGAGCAATCGCGCCAGCATCAACCGCATCGTCATAAGCCGTGATGCGTGTCAAAACCGCTGCATTCTGGCGAATGACTGCGTTCACCTGACGCTCGATTTCTTCTAAGTCTCCGGCTGAGACCACTTTCGGATTGGAGAAATCAAATCGCAACCGATCAGGCCCCACCATTGACCCTTTCTGCGCCACATGTAGTCCTAAAACTTGTCGCAATGCAGCGTGAAGCAAATGCGTAGCCGAATGATTGGCGCGTATTTTGTCGCGCCGCTCATGATCAACCGCAAGTCGCACAGGGTCGCCAACTTTAAGCTCCCCTTCATTCACACGACCAATATGCCCATGCAGGACGCCTGCGCGTTTTTTAATATCTTCAACAGATATTATTAGTCCGCCATCTGAGGTTATCTGTCCTGCATCCCCCACCTGACCGCCCGACTCGGCATAAAATGGCGTTTGATTGACGATTATTTCAACCTGATCCCCGACCGACGCTGATTCAACCGGCGCGCCATCTTTCACGATCGCCTGGATGACGCCTTCTGCTACGCTATGAACGTAACCAAGAAACTCGCTGGCGCCGCATTGTTCACGTAGATCAAACCAAACATTCTCTGACGCCGTATCACCAGAACCAGCCCATGCTGCGCGCGCCGCAGTGCGTTGGGCCTTCATGGCGACATCAAAACCCTCAGTGTCAACTGTACGCCCCTGTCGCCGCAATGCATCCTGCGTTAAATCAAGCGGAAAGCCAAAAGTATCGTATAGTTTAAAGGCCGTCGCGCCGGGAAGTTCTTCTTCCGGGGCAAGTTTTTGTGTTTCATTTTCCAGAAGTTTCAGGCCACGACCAAGCAGTGTACTGAATTTTTCTTCCTCGGTATGCAACGTTTCCTCGATAAGGGCTTTCGCACGGATCAATTCCGGATAAGTCGCGCCCATCTCACCTGTAAGAACTGGCGCCAAACGCGCGAGCAAGGGGTCACTTGCGCCAAGGCCGTGTGCATAGCGCATCGCTCTACGCATGATACGGCGCAACACATAACCGCGCCCTTCATTAGAAGGCGTCACACCATCAGCAATGAGAAAACAGGACGCTCTAAGATGATCGGCAATCACCCTGTGAGCTGGTTTGGCGTCACCTTCCGCTTTCTTGCCCGTCAATTCTTCAGAGGCCGCGATCAGCGTGCGAAAAAGATCGACTTCATAATTGTCATGAACGCCTTGCAACACTGCGGCAATACGCTCCAACCCCATACCTGTGTCGATTGAGGGTTTAGGAAGATCAGTCTGGGACCCTTCTGCATGTTTCTCGAACTGCATAAAAACCAGATTCCAGATTTCGACAAAACGGGCGCCATCCTCATCTGCCGAGCCGGGTGGTCCGCCCGGAATATGTTCACCATGGTCATAAAAGATTTCGGAGCACGGACCGCACGGGCCTGTGTCCCCCATCGACCAGAAATTGTCGTGGGTGGAGATGCGGATAATTCTGTCTTCCTGCAAACCGGAAATCCTTCGCCAGAGGTCGTACGCGTCATCATCCGTATGATAAACGGTCGCCACCAACCGATCGGCCGGTAATCCAAACTCCTTTACGAGCAGCGTCCAGGCCGCTTTGATTGCTTCGTCTTTGAAATAATCGCCGAATGAAAAATTACCGAGCATCTCGAAAAATGTGTGGTGGCGCGCCGTGTAACCAACATTATCGAGATCGTTGTGCTTGCCCCCTGCTCGAACGCATTTCTGAGACGAAGCGGCGCGTTTATAGGGACGCTTTTCTGCGCCGGTGAAAACGTTTTTAAACGGCGCCATTCCGGCGTTTACAAACATAAGTGTCGGGTCGTTATGGGGAACGAGCGGCGCTGATGCTACGATCTCATGATCGCGGTCAGCGAAGAAGTCCAGAAAGTGTGCGCGGATATCTTTGAGCGAGGTCATTGGAACAGCCAATAAAAATGAACGTCACCGCGCCACAGCCAATGATCCATCAGAGGGCATCGACTATCGCGCGGGTGCTCTTCTTAAAGCAATTTCTCAATCCGGGGCAATCGCGCCTCGTCGCCCTCGTCATTAGCTCTTGGACTGCATGCAAAAGACGTTGAGCTTATTGCCATCGAGATCGCGGAAATAACCGGCGTAAAAACCGCTGTCGCCACGCGGGCCGGCTTCACCTTCATCCTTGCCGCCGAGCTCGAGCGCCTTCGCGTGGAGGCTTTTTACTTTTTCCGGCCCATCGACAATAATTGCCGCCATAACACCATTGCCGACAGTCGCCGGCTGACCATCAAACGGCTTGATGACACCAATACCAGGGGCCCCCGGTCCGGTGCTCCAAGCGACAAAGTTATCGCCTTCCATCATCCGACCGGCGCCGAGCTCTCCCAGGAGAGAGTCATAAAATGCCGATGCTCGCTCAAGATCATTCGTTCCGAAAGTAACATATCCAATCATGGTGCAGATCTCCGTGTTGGCGATCGCTCTTCGACGCCCTCACTTCCCTTGCAGGACGGTTTTTGGGCAGGACGCTTTTGGCGATCAATTCTATTCGCTTATCAGACGGCGTAGATACCGCCCGCTTCATCCATCGCATAGCCTATGGGCCTACGCGATTTTCCAAATATGGCCATCGAGATCGGAAAAATAACCCCTAAAACCATCCTCGAAAATGTCTTTTGTGGACTTTAACATCATCCCGCCACCGCGGCGTGGTTCGGCCCTCACGCTTCCAACGCTTCTCCCTCTTCGTCGTCCTCGTTTTTACCGGTGAGCATTTCCACAGCCACCAGCCCTGCATTGGCGCGGACAGCGGATTCAATTGCGCGCGCCATATCCGGGTTTTCTTTCAAGAACCGCTTGGCGTTCTCACGACCCTGACCAATGCGTTCGCTATTGTAGGAATACCATGAGCCGGACTTTTCAACGACGTCCGCTTTGACGCCGAGATCAATCAACTCACCATTCTTTGAAACGCCTTCGCCATATATGATGTCGAATTCAACCTGCTTGAAGGGCGGCGCGACTTTGTTCTTCACGACTTTCACGCGGGTCTGGTTACCGATCACGTCGTCACCGTTTTTGATGGCGCCGATACGGCGAATATCAAGGCGCACCGAGGAATAAAACTTCAACGCGTTGCCGCCGGATGTGGTCTCGGGACTGCCAAACATCACGCCGATTTTCATGCGAATCTGGTTGATGAAGATCACCATGGAGTTCGACTTGGAGATAGAACCGGTGAGCTTTCTGAGCGCCTGACTCATCAATCGCGCCTGCAGGCCGGGAAGGCTATCGCCCATCTCCCCTTCCAGTTCAGCGCGCGGAGTCAACGCCGCCACAGAGTCGATAATCAACACATCCACCGCGCCCGAGCGCACCAGCGTATCCGCAATTTCAAGCGCTTGCTCGCCGGTGTCTGGCTGCGAGATCAAGAGATCATCGAGATTGACGCCAAGTTTCTGGGCGTAAATCGGGTCAAGCGCATGCTCAGCGTCGATGAAGGCGGCCAAACCGCCTTTCTTTTGCGCCTCCGCCGCAGCGTGCAACGCCAGCGTGGTTTTGCCAGAACTCTCCGGCCCGTAAATTTCGATCACACGTCCTTTGGGCAATCCGCCAATGCCGAGCGCAATGTCGAGACCGAGCGAGCCGGTTGAAATGCATTCAATGTCCACAACCTCACGGTCGCCAAGGCGCATCAAAGAGCCTTTGCCATACGCTTTGTCGATTTGAGAAATCGCCGCCTCTAATGCTTTAGATCTGTCCACTCCGTCGCCCTCCACCAAGCGTAATGCCTGCTTCGCCATGACCGCCTCCGTTCTTGTCTGAGCCCTGCGT
>JAJFFW010000070.1 GCA_021776435.1 Parvularculaceae bacterium
TCATCATAAAGGGATTCCTTGAACGATTCCCACCATGGCGGAATTGACGTCAAAGTGCGAACCCAGTTGGTGACGCCGAAAATGTCGATGCCGAGGTCGAAGACTTCGGGCTCGAAGGCCATCGCCGCCATCACCATATAGCCTCCATAGCTGCCGCCGATAATGCCGACATTTTCGCTATCGACCCAGTCGAGGCCTTCAAGATACGTGCGGCCATAGACGATGTCTTGCAGATCGACTTCGCCGTGCTTTTTGTCGTCCATATGATAATAGGTTTTGCCGTATCCGGACGATCCGCGGTTGTTCGCCGCCATCACGGCGTAACCGTGATTGACCAGATGCTGGATCGTCGCGGAATAACCGGTGCGGCTCTGGCCGCCCGGTCCGCCGTGGACCCATACCAATGCCGGGGCCGGATTGTCAGCGCTTGCGCCTTTTGGTTTGTAGAGAATGCTTGGAATGTCGAGACCGTCAAAGCTTTTATAGCGAATGACCTCACTCGCGACGAGCGCGTTCGGGTCGATGTCCGCGTTCAGGGCTTGTGTATGTTGGGCGAATTGCTTTCGTTTAAGATCGACCGTGAACACGTTCGACGGAGAGACTGAAGCATTGATCAAAAAGGCAAGATGTTTTTCATCTGGTGAGAACCGCACATTACGCAGATCGCCTTGTGGCAGGCCACTTGGCAGCTTCAACGCGGTTTTCTTTTTGCGATCATAAATTGTCACTTGTGTGGAAGCATCTTCATTGACCCCGCTGACCCGATAACGGCCGGACGGTGAATAGCTGACAAAGGACACATCCCAATCATCGGCGATCAATGTATCTGACTCGCCGTTTGAGATTGCATAGGTTCGCGCTTGCGCAAACTCGCCAAATTCATTCGTGCCATAAACAAGCTTATCGCCTTCAGGCGTAAACTCGTAAACATTATGGGAGATATTGCCTTCATGTTCAGAGATTTTTTTAGGCAATGAATCCGTGTGCAGGGCGGCGAGGTAAATATCATCATCGGCGGAAGTGCGTGACTTCACGCCTGCGGCATAGGCGCCGTTGCGGCTGATGACAACGCCGCCGAGCGCAAGGTCGTTTTGGAAGATCATCTGGCGGTCATAGTCGCCCGCTTCGTAGCGATAGAGGTCAAACACTTTCGCATCGCGTTCATTGGTTTGGAGAACGAACGAACCATCATCGAGCCAACCGACAAACGCTGCTTTCACGTTCTCGCCTGGCGTCAGGTCGCGCGGCTCACTATCTGAGCCATCGACATAGACATGGTTTAACTCATTGCCGCCTCCGTCAAACGTGTAAAGAATTCGGTCGCCGCCTGGGAAATAACTGATCGCGTAAACAGCGTTGGTGTCGGAATGCGTCAACGCCGTTTGCGTGTTTGAGCTCAGATTAAGCTCATAGACGTTATAAACGCCTGTCGCATTGCTGGTGATCAAAAGCTTCCCGCCATCTGGCGAGAAAGCGTTTTCCGATCTGGCAATCGAATAATCCGTCGTATTATGGAATGCGGCCGCGTCATATTTTGGCGCGCCGTCATGGGCGATCGCAGTGCTTAGTGTAATGGCGAGAAGAGATGCGACTTTGAGTGCGGTTGGTATGGTCATCATGCCCCCGTTCAGGTGTCTATTGGCCAAATGCTTGGCGGCGGCCCGGTCCTCCGACAAAACGGCGGGGTGCGGGTCTGTGATTGGGACCCGCAACCTATCCTATGACAGGCAGGCCGGCAATTGTGTGCGTGGTTTGCGTGAGAAAAACTTATCCCACAGCTGGTGGGCGGGTGTATGGTCATCTCACCACGAAGAGTGGCTGAGAAAGCCGCTCTCCCGGTCACTTTTATGGTGTTCGAGCAGTGGCGGCGCATCGCTGCCTGAAGAGGGAGAAAAGAGCATTGTTAAAAGTGTGTAAGGGCTTGATCCTCCTCGTGGCGGGCGTTTTATTTCTCGCGCTGACGGCCTGCTCGCCGCCCGGTAATGAGTCCGGCGCGGTTGCGTCTGTCATCGCTGAATTGCCCGTCGCCCATACCAATAATGCTGTGGCGGCGATTGCGCACAATGGCGGGGCGACGCTTTTTTCCTTTAATGGGCTGAGAGCAGGAAAAACCTATCAAGACGCCAGCCAGATGGCTTTTTCCTGTGATGTTTCACGTGGAGAAATTGCGCTTGGCGCCTGCCGGCGCATCGCCGATGTGCCTGTTGAGCAAGGGCGGCTCGCCAGTGCTGCGGTCGGCCTTGGCGGGAAAGTTTTTCTTTTCGGCGGCTACACGGTGGCCGAAGACGGCAGTGAAGTTTCTACACCGGAAGTGTTTTTATTCGATCCTGTGTCGGAGGATTATACACGCCGCGTCGATATGCCGGTTCCGGTCGATGACGCCGTCGCCTTCGCTTATGCGGACCGTTACATCTATCTTGTGTCGGGCTGGCATGACGATGGCAATGTCAATCTCGTACAAGTGTATGATGTTGACGAAGATCGCTGGTTTCGCGCCAATGATTATCCTGGCGCGCCGGTGTTCGGTCATGCGGGCGGCGCGGTCGGTCGGCGCTTCGTGATTGCCGACGGCGTTGCCGTGATTGGCATGAAAGACGGACGGCGCCAATTCGGCGCGGTCGATGAGGCGTGGCTCGGCGAGATCGACGCCGACGATCCGGCCAAGATTTTATGGCGACGCTTACCGCCTCATGGAGCTGATAGCGGCGCCGATGGGCCGCTCTACCGGATGGCGGCGGTGGGCGATGAAAAGCGTGCGCTTGTGGTTTTCGCAGGCGGCGCCGACAACCCCTATAATTATGACGGCATTGGCTATGACGGAGTTCCGGCTCAACCTTCTGACAAGATTTTTGCTTACGACCTCGATGCCGAGAAATGGCGGGCTCTAGGGCGCGGTGCGGCGAGCATGGACCATCGCGGTCTTCTCATTTTAGAAGATGAGAGCTATGTCACCATTGGCGGTCTCGATAGCGCGCTTGCTGTTCTCAATACCGTGATTTCACGGCCTGCCATGAAGTGATAAAGCTCGTGCCATACAACTGTGTATTGCGCGCAGATCAGTAAAATAGGAATCTTATGAGTTACACGCTTTATGAATATTCAAGGTCGCGCTCGGCGCGGGTGCGCTGGACGCTGCTTGAGCTTGACCTTCCTTTTGAGAGTGTCGAAGGGCGCAAGCTCATTCACTCCGAGGAGCTGAAACAATTCTCGCCGCTCGGCAAATTGCCCGCCCTCATCACCGAGGAAGGCCCGCTTTACGAATCGGCGGCGATCTGCACCTTTCTCGCCGACCGGCATGGGGACAAGGATTTTATTCCCAAAGCCGGAACCTATCAACGCGGCCTCCACGAGCAATGGATGTCTTTCACCTTGTGCGAGCTCGAAACCCATCTCTGGAGCACGGCGCGCAATATTTTCGTCTACGACGAAGCAGATCGCATAACGGCAATTTTTCCGCAAAACGCCGCCGAAGCAAAAAAATCTCTTACCGTTTTTGAAGAGCAACTTGGTAAAACCGAATTTTTACTGGGGGATCGTTTTCAGGTGACCGACATCATCGCTGCGTTCGCCCTGAACTGGGCCCGCATGATGGAGTTGACCGGTGAATCCCCCAATGTGATCGCCTATCTTGATAGGCTTTCCGCACGACCGCATTATTCGCTTGCAGAGAAATAGATCAACCGAACCGACCAAAGGGATGCGACCCATATGAGCGGACCGAAAGCCGCGATACTTGCTATTGGCGATGAATTATTGTCAGGACGAACCCGCGACGCCAATATTCATTATCTTGGCGGTTGGTTGACAGCGCGCGGTGTTGCCCTTGTTGAAGCGCGCATCGTCGCCGATGATGAAGGGGCCATCGTTCATGCACTGAATGACTTACGGGCGCGTTATGATTACGTCTTCACGTCGGGCGGCATCGGGCCGACCCATGACGACATCACCGTAGAAGCGATCGCAACGGCGTTTGGCGTTGAAGTCATCGAGCATCCCAAAGCGATCGCGATGATCAAAGACTATTATAAAGATCGAGGTGTTGAAATGACGCCCGCCCGCGCCCGGATGGCTCTGACCCCAGCGAGCGCTGAGCTAATTGACAATCCGGTTTCCGGGGCGCCCGGTATTCGGGTCGGTAATGTCTATGTGATAGCGGGGGTTCCGCGAATTTTTCAAGCGATGCTTGCAGCGCTTGAGGGCGAAATCAAAGGCGGCGCTGTGATGCACTCTCGTGCGGTGACGGCGGAAGGGCTGCCGGAGTCGAAAATCGCTGATCAATTAAGGGACATTCAAGCCGCTCTCAAAGGTGTAACGTTGGGCAGTTATCCAATAGACGGCGACTTTAAGGGGGTCACTGTGGTTGCGCGGTCCGAAAATGCGGCGACAGCCGGCGCCGCTATCGACGCGGTCGCCGCCGCCATGCGCGC
>JAJFFW010000008.1 GCA_021776435.1 Parvularculaceae bacterium
TCCTATCGCGATATCGCCGCCGAGACCGGCGCCAGCACCACGACGGTTGCGCGGGTCGCGCGATTCCTTCGGGAAGAAGCCAATGAAGGATACCGTCTTGTGCTTGACCGTATGAGTCGGCGAAGAAAGTAGGAGATCATACAATGAGTGAAGACCGGCTGCGTATCGCCATTCAAAAATCCGGACGCCTTTCCGATGGAAGCCTAGACCTCCTGAAGAAGTGCGGTTTAACGATCTCACGCGGTCGCGATAAGCTTTATGGGCGGGTGCAGGAAATGCCCATCGACGTCTTGCTCCTGCGCGACGACGATATTCCGGAATTCGTTGCTGACGACGCCTGCGATATCGGCGTTGTCGGTCAGAACGTTTTTAACGAAGACGGCCTTGCTGACGTGCACGAGTCGCCAGCCGAAGAGGTCATGTCGCTCGGCTTTGCGCAATGTCGTTTGATGCTCGCCGCTCCGAAGGACTGGGATTTTGACGGCGCTTCCATGCTGGAAGGCAAGCGTATTGCAACCTCCTATCCCGGTCTCACCAAGAAGTGGCTTGAAAGCCAGGGCGTTAAGGCGCGGGTCGTGATGATGAAGGGATCGGTCGAAGTAGCGCCGCGCCTGAAAATTGCCGACGCGGTTTGCGATATCGTTTCCACCGGTGCAACGCTCGATGCAAATGGCCTGAAACCTGTGGCGACGGTTTTCGACTCGCAGGCGCTATTGATTAAAAATCCCAAACCCTTCTCTCCCGCTAAACAGGAAATTTATAACGCCCTCATGAAACGCGTTCGCGGGGTCATGTCATCGCGCGACGCCAAATATATCATGATGAATGCGCCGCGCGACGCAATTGCAGCGATTACGGAATATCTTCCCGGCGCAGAGGCGCCGACCGTTCTGGAACTGGCGGGCAGTCCGGGCAAAGTCGCAATTCACGCTGTATGCCGTGAAAGCGTGTTCTGGGATACGCTCGAGGCGCTCAAAAAACTTGGCGCCAGCGCCATATTGGTGCTGCCGATAGAAAAAATGATGGCGTGAGAGGGGGCTACACCGATCTTGACGCATCACAGTTTTGCCAGCGCTATAGACCGTTCGCATCGAGGTGCAGTTTCATCGACAAGTATGAGTTCTTATTTGTGCTTGCCAGTTTAAGAGAAGCGCGCAGGAAAAGTTTGAAAAAAATTTCCGCCAAATTCCAGAGGTTACATGATTAAAAGAATTTAACCGCGTTCTTTCAGATCCATTTAAGATTTTCTTACTAAAAAGGAGTCAGTTACTCTCAAATTGTTTAAACCCCCACGCTTGCACCCTCCCTGAGAGAAACGACTGGGCCCCGACGCGAAAGCGGCGGGGTTTTTATTTGGGGGCTTTCGTGGAAAATGGCGCGCAAGGGGAGGACAAGTGAAAGCTGGTGCACTCAGACGAAAAGAGTTTGAAACCGCACCAAAGCGCCCAAGCGGGCGCCGGCCGGTTAGGCCGCCCCATCGGAGCCATGAGCGAAGCGAATTGGCGTGAGATCAAAAAGCTGGTGCCGCAGGGGAGAATTGAACTCCCGGCCTCACCCTTACCAAGGGTGCGCTCTACCACTGAGCTACTGCGGCGACTGACCGTCGAGAGGGCCGGGGTATAGCTCGACCCACCGGACTTGAAAAGCACTGATCATGCGTTTGCTCCAGTTCAGCGAAAAGCAGATACACGTCATTACGGTTGAATTATCTCAAGACTGTCCCGGTCAGCTTGACGCTGGCGAACGTGCGCGTAAGGTCCGCCGCCATGTGTGACCCCGATGCACCAGATGACGCGGGAAAGAAACCGCAAAAGGGCCTGACGAGCGCCCAAAATCCGTCCAGCGCGGCGGGCAAAGCGCAATCTGCGAAACGTGAAGCCCGACTGGCGGATGCGTTGCGCGCCAATCTGCGTCGAAGAAAGACGCCTGAACCTCAAAAGCGGATTAAAGAAGAATAGATGGATAGACTGGCGATTATAGGCGGACGGCCGTTATTCGGTGAGGCGCCAATCAGCGGAGCGAAGAACTCCGCCCTGAAAGTGATGGTGGCGTCCCTGCTCACGGATGAGACGCTGACGCTCTCCAATGTCCCGCGCCTCGCCGATGTCGATATGTTGATGCGGTTGCTGGCGCAGCACGGGGTTGAGCAATCCTTTGACAACGGCGCCCTGACTTTGCGGGCGAGAAATATTACATCGACGGAAGCGCCCTATGACCTCGTTCGTAAAATGCGAGCGACTTTCAATGTCTTAGGGCCACTTCTTGCGAGAGAAGGCAAAGCGAAAGTCTCTTTGCCAGGGGGTTGTGCAATTGGCGCCCGGCCGGTTGATCTGCACCTGAAGGCGCTCAGAGCCATGGGGGCGGTGATCGAGCTCGACGAAGGCTATGTGCTCGCCGAAGCTCCTGATGGGCTGCACGGCGCGAATATCTCATTCCCTTTTGTTTCCGTCGGCGCGACCGAACACGCCATTCTTACGGCGACTCTCGCCAAGGGTGAGACCGTATTGTCGAATGCCGCGCGGGAACCTGAAATTGCCGATCTCGCCGATTGCCTTATTGCGATGGGCGCCAAGATTGAAGGCGCAGGGCATTCGACCATTCGCATTGAGGGCGTGGAACGATTGCATGGGGCGCATCACGAAATTTTACCTGACCGCATAGAGACGGGTGCTTATGTGATGGCGGTCGGGGTGACGGGTGGGGAGCTGTTTTTGAAGAACGCTCGCCTTGAATTGTTGGGCGCCGCTGCGAGTGTCCTCGCTGACGCCGGATTAGAAATAATCGAAGAAGACAACGGGCTGAGAGTGAAGCGGGGCGGTGAGCGCTGCCAGGCCATCGATATCGTGACTCAACCTTTCCCCGGTTTTCCGACCGATCTGCAGGCGCAGTTTATGGCGATGATGGCGACATCGGAAGGCGTATCGGGGATTAAAGAACTCATTTTTGAAAACCGTTTCATGCATGCACCAGAACTTGCGCGCATGGGCGCCAAAATTTCAGTTGATGGACAAACGGCGACAGTGCGTGGTGTCTCCAGGTTAAAAGGCGCGCCGGTAATGGCGACGGATTTGCGCGCCTCTATGTCCCTTGTCATAGCAGGCCTTGGCGCCGAAGGTCAGACAATCATCAACCGCGTTTATCATCTTGATCGCGGTTTTGAACGCCTTGAAGAAAAGCTTTCCGCATGCGGTGCGCTGATTGAGCGGATTAAGGGAGAAGGATAAAGATCGGTGGCCGGATTGAACCATTATAAACCGCTGCGATTGATTGCCAACGATGCTGAGGATTTGAGCATTCTTTCGGCAAGTTTACAGGATGCAGTTGCGAAAGTTGGTGATTTTTCCTTTTTGCCGGAGGAACGCCGCTTTGCATTCGTCGCCAACAGGTTTCTATGGGAAGTGGCCGGCAAACGTAGCCTTGGGCTTTTCGGCCGGGTGCGTTCGGGTATACATTTCGATGATGTACTCTCCGTGAAACATTATCATTTGAGAACCGATGCGAAGGAAGCGGTAGTCGATCTTCTCGCCATTGGCTTCGAGCAGGGCGAAGACGGGACGGGCGCCGTGATGTTGAATTTTGCTGGCGGCGGGGCAATTCGTCTCGATGTTGAGAGCATCAATGCGCAGATGTCTGACATTTCCGCTCCCTGGCGCACGCGTTCGAAACCTAAGCACGAAGAATAGACGCCGCTGGTTTCTACCCTTCGAGACGCCTATCTTCTCTTCATGCGGCGTTGTTGCGTGTCGCTGATCTCGAAGGGGGAATGGCGGGTGATCTTCGCGAGAGGAAAGTGGTTCGTGATGGCCGCCCTGAGACGAGCGTCAAGGAAGGAATGAAATGGTACGGCGCATAAATTCAAATCAGCCGGATTTTTCATCTGCGATCGACGCGTTTGTGGCGCTTGATCGCGCTTCTGTCGCGGATGTTTCTGATGTGGTGCGCGATATCATTGCTGATGTGCGCGCCAATGGATTGACCGCGCTGCAACGCTATACGAAAACGTTCGACCACTTCCAATTGAATGAATGTAATTTACGCGTTACGGACGAAGATGTTGAACGCACCGAAGCGGATTGCAACGAAGACGATCTGGTGGCGCTTGATTTTGCGGCGAAACGCATTCGCGTCTATCACGAAAGACAGTTACCGACAGACGAGCGCTATACGGACGACCTGGGTGTGACGCTTGGCTGGCGTTGGACATGTGTTGATGCGGCGGGGCTCTATGCGCCGGGTGGCCGGGCTATTTATCCTTCAAGTGTTTTGATGAATGCAATCCCGGCCAAGGTCGCGGGTGTGAAGCGTCTCGCAATGGTGACGCCAACGCAGGGTGACGAGTTGAATCCGCTTGTTTTAGCGGCGGCGAAGCGAGCAGGGATCGACGAGATTTACCGTATCGGGGGTGCGCAAGCGATTGCTGCGCTCGCTTTTGGCGTGGAAATGATTTCGCCGGTCGATGTTATTGTTGGTCCGGGTAACGCTTACGTCGCCGAGGCGAAACGACAGGTGTTCGGGTATGTGGGGATAGACAGCGTTGCAGGGCCATCAGAAATTCTGATTGTGAGTGACGGAAAAAGCAATCCTGACTGGATTGCAGCGGATCTATTGAGTCAGGCGGAGCATGACCCATCCTCGCAAAGCATCCTGATCACAGATGATCAGAAATTTGCCGATATGGTTTGTGCTTCTGTGGATCGTCAATTGCGTGATAGTCCGCGACGGGAAATCGCCCAAGCGGCGTGGGATAATCATTCCGCTATCATCGTCGTTTCCACATTAGAAGACGCACCAACGCTCATTAATCGAGTGGCGCCGGAACATCTCGAGCTGGCGGTGGATGATCCGGAGTATATGCTTGGGAAGGTGCGACATGTGGGAGCCGTCTTTCTTGGCCGTCATACGCCTGAAGCAGTGGGCGATTATGTCGCCGGTCCGAACCATGTTTTGCCGACAGCCCATGCAGCGCGCTATGCCTCTGGGCTATCGGTACTCGATTTTATGAAACGCACGTCGATCATCGGTTGCGATGATACGGCTCTCAGAAAAATTGGTCCATCGGCGGCGCGACTTGCCGATGCAGAAGGCCTACCGAGCCATGCGCAATCCATTCGAGTCAGGCTTAAGGATTAGCTTCAAGACACCAGCCGCCACTCCCAGACGAGACCGTCTTCGGGATGCTTGACGTTGCCCATATTTCGAAATCCTAGTTTTAACAAAATCGCTGTTGACGCATTTTTTTCCGGTAAAGTTTGCGCGCGAAGGACGATGTCTGGCCTTTCTTGGCGGGCTCGCTCGATGAGCATGTGCGCCATTGAAGTCGCGATGCCACAACCTTCATGTTCGGGCATGGTGGCGTATGCAATTTCAACAGCGCCATCGCGGGGCGGCGACTTAAAAGCGCAAAACCCAACACAGGCCCTATCTTTAATCGCCAGATACCCAACCCAAGGTTTGACGTATCCGGCCGAGCGATAAAGCGATGCGGTCTGGCGTAAAATATCGTGCGCCATGACCGGAAGTGCCCCGATTGGCGCTTCTGGTTCGCCTGTGTTTGAAATTGCTATGAGTTGCATTTTCTACATCGTTGATTAGGGAAACAGAAATTCTTGTCCTGCGGGCTTCCATGCCGGATATTTTTTCATCACAGATTTGAACAGAGCAGTGCCGTTCAATGCGTTTAACCATCGTTGAACATTTAGGAACGGCGTGTCGTCGAACCATGTTGCATCGGCGATGCGGAACTGGCGCACAAACGGGAAGATGGCAATATCGGTGAATGAAAGAATGGCGCCGCATAAATAAACTTTATCAGTCATCCGGGCTTCGAGTTTTTCAAGAAATTTAACACCCGCGTCGCGATGCTCGGTTTTGACCGCGCCTTCATACCGTGTTGAATATTTGTAGCGGTCCAGATGATGCTTGAACGGTCCGTCATTTTCTTCGATCAATGGATCATCAACCGAGCGCAGCCAATCTTCAGGATCGTTCTTTCTTAGCGCCCAATGCATAATCTCGAGGCTCTCATCGATAATTGTTTCACCCATGACCAATACGGGAACGGAGGCCTTTAACGAGACGCTGATCATTTCTTCGGGTTTATCTTTCAGCACAACTTCGCGCAGCGTCACCTGCGTCTTGCTGGCTGAGAGCGCCATCCGAGCACGTATGGCGTAGGGGCAGCGGCGGAAGGAATAAAGGATGGGAAGATCCGTAGAAACAGCTAAGTCCCCTGTGCTATTTTCGCCCCAATATGGGCTTGGCCACGGGCTTCCGCCAGTTCCACCTGCTTTTGCCGCTCGGCAAAGCCTCGCTTTTTCTCAACGCTAACTTTGTCGTGGCAATTGGGGCAGGAAACACCCTTCACATAATGCGGCGAGGTCATGTCGTCTTGCGTGATCGGCTGCCTGCAAGCGTGACACATATCGTAAGAACCGGGCGATAGATCATGGCCAACGGAAACGCGCTGATCAAAGACGAAACATTCCCCGCGCCAAAGCGTTTCATCTTTCGGCATAGTTTCGAGGTATTTGAGGATCCCGCCTCGAAGATGCACGACATCATCTATCCCTTCGGAGCGCAGAAAGGCTGTCGATTTTTCACACCGTATGCCGCCAGTGCAGAACATGGCGACCTTTTTCACTTCGTGGGACTCGCGAAACTTTCGGAACCAATCGGGAAATTCGCGAAAGGATGTTGTCTTCGGGTCTATCGCGCCCTCAAAGGTGCCGATTGATACTTCGTAATCATTTCGGGTGTCGATCACGAGCGTATCCGGGTCGGAGATGACTTTATTCCAGTCGAAAGGTTCGACATATTGCTTATGGCTTTTTTCCGGGTCCATGCCGGGAACGCCCATGGTGACAATCTCTTTTTTGAGCCGGACTTTCATGCGCAAAAATGGTTGTTCATCCGTGTAGGATTCTTTCCAGTCCAGGTCAGCGCAACCGGGCAGGGATTTTAGATGCATCAAAACCGTGTCAATGCCCACGCGCGGCCCAGCGATGGCGCCGTTAACACCTTCTGGAGCCAGCAAGAGGGTTCCGAAGACGCCGGCCTTAATAGCGGTGTCCCGCAAGGGTGCTTGATGCTGCTCGAAATCAGGCAAGCTTGTAAATTTATAAAGGGCGGCGACAATGATCTGGTTCATGACATGGGTCTTTACGCTAGAGGTTGCGGGCGCTCAAGAGCTTGGGGTGACCCGGCGATTCATTCACCCAAGAAGGCGGTCAACGCAAGAAGGGCGTCCGTCGATTGGGGGTTCCGGCCAGATTTCGTCGCAGATTACCGCGAATGCGTGGAGTTAGGCTTGTTTCTTGGCGCTTCGACAACCAATGACTTTATCATCCAGGGCTCTTTATAACCAAAATGGTGATCAAGCGAATTCTTGACCTGATCGGCGGAAGTTTTAAGCATTGGAGAGGCGTGACCTCATCACCACTCAAGGTTAATAGACTCACAATGAAAGAGACCCAATGACCAGCGACGGCGACAAGTCCGACGCCGTATCGAGTTTTTGCATTACCCGCATCGAGCTTGATGAACGCTCGCTGGCGCGCGCGACCGCCGATATCGAGCATGAGCGCAAGGTCGCCATCTACGATTTATTGGAAGAAAACCATTTTGAACCGGCTGGCGCCGGTGAGGGGCCATTTGAGCTGTATTTATCGATCGTGGAGCGTCGGCTCGTTTTCGATGTGCGTAAGGCCGGAGGGGCAGCCCTTGGCCAAGTGCATCTTTCATTGGCGCCGTTTCGTAAGATTATCAAAGACTATTTCCTCCTTTGCGAAAGCTATTATGACGCGATCCGCAGTGCCGCGCCTTCGCAGATCGAGACCATAGATATGGCGCGGCGAGGACTTCACAATGAAGGTTCAGAAATTTTACGCGAACGGCTTGAGGACAAGATCGGCATTGATTTTGATACTTCGCGCCGCCTTTTTACGTTGATCTGTAGTTTCCATATGCGCTGAGGAGCATCCGACAGTTTATGACCAAATCGGTAATATTCGTCTGCAATATGAACTCGGTTCGATCACCCATGGCGGCAGCGCTCTTGCGTAAAGAGGCTGGCGATTCGCTCCGGGTCGATTCGGCCGGTGTCTATGAAGGCGGTTTAGACCCGTTTGCGCAGGGGGTAATGGCGGAAGTCGGGATCAAAATCGATGCTCACCAGCCCAAACAATTGCGGGTCGCCTCTGCGGAAAAGTTTGATCTGGTTGTGGCGTTAACGCCTGAGGCCGCTGCTGAGGCGCACAGGCTGTTACCGGACAAGCGCATAGAATTTTGGCCGATTGACAATCCGTCAATAGAACAGGGAGGACGGGAGGCTGTCGTTTCGGCCTATCGGCGCGCCCGCGAACAGATTCGTGCGCGACTCGCAAAGCGATTTCCAGAAATTTTTGAAAAGCCTTGATTTTAGTGACATTCGCGATCATTTTCCGGCCTTCACGATTCGGAGCTGCACTCGGCGCACCAATCGTCTGCAACAGAGGGGCTGATGGCGAAAGAAGAACTTCTCGAGTTCGAAGGAATGGTCGAAGAACTCCTGCCGAACGCAACATTCCGTGTGAAGCTGGAGAATGACCATGAAATCATTGCCCACACGGCCGGCAAAATGCGTAAAAATCGCATTCGCGTGCTTGCCGGTGATAAAGTGCTTGTTGAAATGACGCCCTATGATCTCACCAAGGGCCGTATCACCTACCGCTTTAAATAGATCCATTATGTCCGGTGCGCCGCTCATCCTCGCTAGCGCCAGCCTGCGCCGGCGTGAGCTGCTTGAGCAGATCGGCGTTACGCCGTCCGAAATCATCGCCGCCGATATCAATGAAACGCCGGCCCCCGGCGAGACGCCGCGCGCCTATGCGCTGCGCCTGGCTCAAGGAAAAGCGGCGGTTGTCGCCTCTATGAGAAAAGAAGCGTGCGTTCTTGCCGCTGACACGGTGGTCGCCGTAGGACGACGAATTCTTCAAAAAGCTGAAAATGAAGAAACCGCACACACCTTTCTTTCTTTACTCTCTGGCCGTAGTCACAGGGTTTATACGGGTATTGCGCTTGCCGGCCCTGAGGAAAGCCTGCGTACACGGATTGTCGAGACGCGTGTGAAAGTTCGCTACCTCGATAATGCTGATATCAAAAATTACATTGCGACTGAGGAATGGCGCGACAAGGCCGGCGGGTATGCGATACAGGGACATTTTGCGGCTCATATTATCAGCATTATAGGGTCTTATTCGAATGTCGTCGGGTTGCCGCTTTATGAAACATGGAATCTTCTCAAAGGCGCAGGCTGGCGCCATGTCCTTCGTGACGCCAGCAACACTTTGCCAAGTGTTACTGGCTCCTCAGGATGAGGAGAGTGTTTGTTGCAGGAAGAAAAATCCTCATCCTGAGGAGGCGTTGAGACGTCAGGCGAAACGCCGTCGCGAAGGATGGCGGCAAGGTTGTAAATTGGTGGGTGCGAAGAAGGTTCTCATTATCGAATGCGGCGCGGCTGAGACGCGCGCGGCGCTTCTTTGCGGCGAGGAGGTTGTCGGGTTCTGGTTCGGGGTCGCGCGCGGCGATGAAGCCGATGACCATGCGCCGCGGCCGGGCCGCCGTTTCGTCGGGCGCGTTGTTTCAACCAATAAGGCCCTTGACGCGGTTTTCGTGAACATCGGCGATGTCGTCGCCGGTTTCCTGCCGTTGAAAAAAAGCGGGCCTGCGCCCGTCGAAGGCGCGCTGATCGCCGTCGAAATCAAATCACCACCGCGCCAGGGCAAGGGCGCCGTCCTAAAATTATTGCATGCGAATGCAGAAGAGCGGACGACGCCCGGACGGATCGCACCGATTGACGATCCCGCAATCGAAGCGGTGCGGGCGATCGGCGAGGGCGCCGAGGAAATCATTCTCGACGATGGTCTCGCGTGCGCCGTGCTCACTCAGGCCGGCCTTGAAGCGAAAATCATCCATGAGCAGCATGCGCACGGACTTTTTGACATTTACGGCGCACAGGAGGCGCTCGCCGAGGCTTTTGACCGCAGCGTTGCGCTGGCCGGCGGCGGACGGATCTTTATTGACGAAGCGCAGGCGCTGACCGCAATCGATGTCGATACAGGCGACCTTTCAGCGTCGTCCGGAACGCGCCTGCGCGAAAAAATCGTTATCGCCGCCGCGCGAGAAGTTGCGGAGCAGGTCCGGTTGCGGAACATTGGTGGACATGTGGCGGTCGACTTTCCCGCGATCCGCGACAAGGCGGCGCGGGCGCGGGTTGAAAAAGTTTTACGTATGACCATAGGGTCGTTGGAGGGTGCTGGCGCTGCAAGCTTTTCAAAGTCCGGTCTTTACACTTTTACGCTACCCCATCATGTGCTTTCCCTTGTAGATCGATTCACTGAACCCTCTCCGGCGACACCTGCGCCGGGACGCCGTTTCACTCTCGATGCTATAACCAAAACATTTGTGCGAAGGCTTCAAAATCTTTTGCGCGCCGAACCATCTGTGCGATTGCACGTGCTTGTTGGAAGCGCATTGGAAAACTATCTTGAAAAGAATCCGCAATGGATCGCGCGATTGGTGGACCGCTATGGCGCGCGCTTCGAGATTGTCGCTGATCATACACAAGAGGAGCGGGCGTTTGACTTTGCCGGAATCCGATAATTCAGAAAATTCGACCGCACCATCGGTGGTGGGTTGCGCGATTTGCAAAAAAGCAACCACGACTGAATACGAACCGTTCTGCTCGAAACGCTGCGCTGATGTCGACCTGCACCGCTGGCTGTCGGGCCGCTACGCCGTTCCGGCTGCGGAGGATGAAAGCGACGCCGACGGCGGCGACGATGATTGAGCAAGACCGCCGCCCGCCCATTCCGAAAACGGTCTGGGCGCTGGGACTTGTCAGTCTCTTCATGGATACGTCGTCGGAGATCATCCACGCCCTGCTGCCGCTTTTCCTGACGACGACGCTCGGGGCGAGTGTCGCGCTTGTCGGCCTCATAGACGGCGTCGCGGAATCGACGGCGGCGATCGCCAAGGTGTTCTCAGGCTATGCATCCGATCGCATCGGCCGGCGCAAGCCGTTCATTTTGCTGGGATATGGCCTGGCGGCGCTGTCAAAGCCGCTGTTCCCGCTGGCCGGCGGGCCGATGCTTGTTTTAGGCGCGCGGTTCGCGGATCGCATCGGCAAAGGCATACGCGGCGCGCCGCGCGACGCGCTCATCGCCGATCTAACGCCGAAAACTGTTCGCGGCCGGGCTTATGGCGTGCGCCAGGCGCTCGACACGGCGGGGGCGGTTGTCGGCCCGCTTCTCGCGATCACCTTGATGGCGTTGTTTGCCGGCGACATGCGTGCGGTGTTTTGGATCGCCGTGATCCCTGCGGGGTCGGCGGTCGCCTTGGTCGTCGTCGGCGTGGAGGATCGCACCGGCGACGCCCAGGCCCAAAAAGCACGCGCGCCAATCCGGATCAGCGACATCAAACAGCTGGACAACGCCTTTTGGGGCGTCGTCGCGATTGGTGTACTGTTCGCGCTGGCGCGATTCAGCGAGGCGTTTCTCATTTTGAAGGCGAACGCAGAGGGGCTGCCGCTCACGCTTGCGCCGCTCGTGCTTGTCGTCATGAATGTCGTCTATGCGCTCGGCGCTTATCCGGCCGGCGCACTTTCGGACGCCCTTAATGCGCGCGGCCTTCTATTGCTGGGGCTGGCGGCGTTGATCGCTGCGGATCTTTTGCTCGCGCTGGTTCCGGGTCTTGCCGGCGCCTTTGTCGGCATTGCGCTCTGGGGCGCGCATATGGCGCTCACGCAAGGCTTGCTCACGAAGCTTGTCGCCGACCGCGCGCCGGAAACGCTGCGCGGCTCGGCGTTCGGGATTTTTAATCTCGCGACCGGCCTCGGGTTGTTGGCGTCGAGCGTACTCGCGGGCTTGCTCTGGGACGGCTTCGGTCCCGCCGCCGCCTTTCTCGCCAGCGCCGGATTCGCCGCCGCCGCATGCGTCATGCTGATCGGATGGCCTCGCTCATCTCAAGGATGACGCTTGCCGTAGCCTGGCCCGTTCTCAGGGGCGTCTGCTTGCTAAGGTCAACGCTGATACTATATAACGCGTTCGTTGTTTGGGCGGACGCGCCGCCGGCATGAAGCGGAGGGGCCTTGATCAACCGGCTGTCGATAAGGGCGAACAAGCGCGCATTCGCAGCGCTCGTCGCCGCGTCCTTCGTCTTCGCGCTGGTGCAAAGCGTGGCGGCGGCGCATGCCGTAAAGTTCGGGACCGCGCCGCACACCCATCAAGGCCAGGTTTGTGTCCTCTCTCTCGCCGCGCCCGGTGGCGACAAGGCGGCAGCACCGTCGCCGTTCGTTCTATTTGTGGCCTTGGCGTTTACCGCCCTCATAGCACCGCCTTCCCGGACGGCGCCGGCGACCAAGCCCGTTCCCCGGCCCGTTTCCCGCGGTCCGCCTTCTATCTGAAAACCTTCAAATTTCGAATCGTTCCGTTCATTTCGGGCGTGCGCCGGTTGGAGGCGTTACGTCCCACAATTTGTAGAGATTTCAGAGATGAGAAAAATCAGCCTGCTGACAGGCGCCGCCTATATCGTCATGCTCGTGCCTTCGTTCGCTACGGACGACGCCGTGGGCCCGCCGCATACCCATGGCGATGATGAAATCATCGTCACCGGCTCGCCGCTTGCCCATCCCGAACACGAATCGATCATCGCCGCTTCGGTGCTTACCGAAGACGAACTGTTTGAGCGCGCCGCGAGCTCTATCGGCGAGCTTTTGCGCCGCGAGCCTGGCGTGTCGTCGACCTTTTTCGGACCGGCTGCGTCGCGGCCGGTCATCCGCGGGCTTGGCGGCGACCGGATCAGCGTGCTCGACGCCGGGATCGGATCGATTGACGCTTCGGCGACCAGCGATGACCACGCGGTCGCCGTCGAACCGGCGACTGCCGATCGGGTCGAGATCGTGCGCGGTGCGGCGATCCTTTTCTATGGAAGTTCGGCGGCGGGCGGCGTCATCAATATCTTTGACGGCCGCATGCCCGATAGCGTTCCCGAGGGCGGCGTCGATGGCGGTCTGCGCTGGAGTTATGGAACGGTCGATGACTCGATTGAAGCGGCGGGCGGCGGCGATGTTCATCTGGGCAAACTTGGCGGCGCTGATCTCGTTATTCACGGCGACGGCTTTTACCGTGAAACGGAAGATTATGACATTCCCGGCTTTGCGAAGTCGGCGCGGTTGCGCGAGACGCAAGCGGCGTCCGGACCGGCCGAACCCGGCGCGTTCGGCGTCGTTGAAAACTCGGATCTTGAATCCAAGGGCGGTTCACTCGGCGGGTCGCTGGTGTTCGACAACGGATTCCTTGGAGTATCGGGAAAGGTTCTTCGTTCCAATTATGCCGTGCCGAGCGGTCCGTCTTCGGATGAAGCGGGCGTGCGCATCGATCTCGAACAGGATCGCATCGATCTCATGGGCGAGGTCAATGGCGACTTTTTGATCTTTCAGACCGCGAAGCTTCGCGTCGGCTATGCCGACTATATTCATCAAGAACTTGAAGGAACCGAGATCGGCACGACATTCACCAATGAGGGCGTCGAAGGACGGTTTGAGCTGATTGAAAAAGAGTTCGGCGGATTTCGCGGGGCGGACGGCCTGCAGGTCAAATATCGCGATTTCGCCGCGGCTGGCGACGAGGCCTTCACGCCGCCTTCTGAAACGACGCAGATCGGCCTCTTTACGGTGCGCGAATACGAAACCGGGTCCTGGCATATCCAGATCGGCGGGCGCTACGAGCACACCGACTACGATGAAAAGCTGAACGGACGGTCGCTTTCCTTTAACGGGTTCAGCGTGTCTGGCGGTCTTGGCTTCGAACCAGCGGAAAATCTGTTTTTCGGCATTAATTTGATGCGCACGGAACGCGCGCCGGCGCCGGAGGAATTGTTCTCGGACGGGCCGCATCTTGCAACCGGCGCCTTTGAGCGCGGCGACGATACGTTTGACAAGGAAATCGCCCGCGCCGTCGAGACGACCCTGCACGGTGAATTCGGGCCGATCTCGGCGACCGTGAATGGGTTTTATACGGATTATAAAGATTTCGTCGCGCTCGTGCCAACCGGCGCGATTGAAGACGACCTACCGGTCTTCCAGTTCGTCGCTCGCGACGCGACGTTCAAAGGCTTTGAGGTGCAAGTCGAGGCCGATCTCTTCTCACTCGGCGTCTTCGACGTAACGGGCTTGGCCCAGAGCGATTACGTGCGCGCCAAATTTTCGGATGGCGGCGGCGATATTCCCCGTATTCCGCCGATGCGGGGACTGATCGCCTTGAAGGCTTCGTCGCCGCATTTGGATTTAAAAGGCGAGGTGGAGCTTGCCGCTGAACAGGACAGGAACGCCGCGTTTGAGCTTGCAACGGACGGCTATGCGGTCGTCAATCTATCGGCGATCTGGCGACCGGGCGGCGAAAAAGACGGTCTGTCCGTGCAACTCAGGGCCGATAATGTGACGGACGAGGAAGCGCGGCTTTCGACTTCGTTCCTGAAAGATACGGCGCCTTTGCCTGGGCGCAATATTCGTGTGGCGCTGCGCGGAACCTTTTAATCTATAGTGATAAATGATCACGCGCTCATGCTCTGGCATCGGTTCGTCCGACCAGGGTGGCGATGTTTTAAACAAGTCTTTTGTTTTATTTCGCCACCCAGCCGCCGTCGATCTGGTGCGCGGCGCCGGTGATTTGCGCTGCATTGGCAGAGGTTAAAAATACTGCGAACGCGCCGATTTGCTCTACAGTGACGAATTGTTTGGTCGGCTGAGCTTCGAGAAGTACATTTTTGATCACGTCCTCTTCACTCATACCACGAGCTTTCGCGGTATCGGGGATTTGCTTTTCCACCAGAGGCGTCCTCACATATCCGGGACAGATGGCGTTCGCAGTGACGCCGAATTCTGCTCCTTCTAGGGCGATTGTTTTTGTAAATCCCACAATGCCATGTTTCGCCGCCACATAGGCTGACTTAAAGGGCGACGCAACTAGACCGTGAGCGGACGCTATATTGATGATCCGCCCGAAGCCACGAGCCTTCATGCCCGCGAAAACAGCTTTTGTCGCATGAAACGCCGATGAAAGATTGATGGCGATGATCGCGTCCCATTTCTCTTCAGGAAAATCTTCAATCGGCGAGACAAGCTGAATACCGGCATTATTGACCAAAATATCGACCTGACCGAACGCTTCTTCCGCGTCAGCAACCATGGATCTGATGGCCGCCGGTTTGGTCATATCTGCACCGGAATAAACGACTTTGACGGCGTTCTCTTTTTCGAGGCGCTGGCGGATCGCTTCAATCTCACCTGGATCGCCGAACCCGTTCAGCATGACATTCATGCCGACTCCAGCAAATGCTTCGGCGATTCCGAGACCGATTCCACTGGTGGATCCGGTGACGATGGCGTTAAGTTTCTGAGGCATGGACGGTCACCTTTTTGGTGAATAGGCCGATCATGGCGGCGGCAGGGTTGCTTCTTTTAGGTGCGTCAGAGAATTGTGGCAACTGATCTCCCTGACATGGGAACAAGAGGTGGCGGTGAAGCGATCCACGGCGTACAAAGGTATGGCTCTCAAGGAGATGAGTGATGAAAACGCGTTTAGGTTTTGCCATATACTTTGTGATTGCGCTTACAATTGCTCCGATGATGGCGGTGGCGCAACTCTCGGTCACAACAATAGGGGCGAGTGATGCGCGTACCTGCTATGACAATGCTTTTAGCGGCAGTTCATCTGATACGACGTCTTGCGCTGATGCGTTACGGGACCCTCTGATTTCGACGTCTGATCGTCGCAAAACACTTGTGAATCGAGGGATTATTCATAACCGGAACGGCGATATTCAAGCCGCCATTGATGATTTTAATGCAGCTCTTGCGAGTGACCCGAACCTGCCGGAGGCCTATATTAATCGTGGCAACAGCCACTTCCTGGCTGGCCGCTATGATTTGGCCATCACTGATTACGAACGGGCATTGGCGACCGGCCTCAAGAAAGCACATATCGCTTGGTACAATATCGGTCTCGCCTATGAGTCCAAGGGCGAACCGGAAATGGCGCGCGCTGCTTATGAAAAAGCGCTTGCGCTCAATCCTGATTTTTCAGTCGCAAGAACAAAGCTGGCGACGAGGAGAAAATAACGAAATGCTACGTTCAGAATATACACCTACTCGCGGTGCGTGGGTGCGGCGTTCGTTTATAGCGTTCGGTTTTTTGTTTGTGCTGTCCGCAACGGCAGTTGCGAAGACAAAACTGCAAGACATCGAGATTGAAAGCCAATGCGTGAATATGGGTTACGATGAGGTATCGATGGAGAATCGCACCCAGATTATTGATGCGTTGACCTCATCGCTCGCCGATGAAGGTTGGACGTGTAAATCAAGCTCTAAGACCAAAGATCTTCCCCGGTGCGAACGAACAGCTTCCGGAACATTGAACGCTGATGACGCTCCCAATGAAATATGGCGTGCCCAGACCGTCTGCAAAGCACTTGATGAGGGGCAATATAAAGCCTTCTTCACGGTTATAAACCTGAAAAAGAAAACACGGCTTTACGGCGCTTATGCTTTCCATATGAACACAACGATTGCGACCGCTGCAGATACACCTGCGTCCAACTGACGGATAAATAATCATGTCATCATTCGTTTCCCATCTGGAATGCTCAATGACCGGCGAACGATATGAAGCTGGCGATGTCCATGGACTGTCTGCTGCGGGTAAGCCACTGCTCGTGCGTTATGATCTCGACATACTTTCATGTGCGGTTTCGAAGGAAGTGCTTGCGGAGCGTACGGATGGCTTCTGGCGCTATCATGAATTCTTACCGGTGGCGCAGATTAATAACCGGATCAGCCTCGGCGAAGTGGTGACGCCGCTTATCTCCGCGCCGCGACTTGCGAGCAAGCTTGGCGCGACTGGGGAACTCATCATCAAGGATGAAGGACGCCTTCCCACCGGCTCGTTCAAGGCGCGCGGATTGGCGCTGGCGGTTTCGATGGCGAAGGAACTTGGCCTCAACCATCTGGCCATGCCGACAAATGGAAATGCAGGGGCGGCGATGGCGGCGTATGCGAGCCGCGCCGGCATCAAGACAACCATCTTTTGTCCCGATGACACACCGGCAGTGAACGTCGAAGAGATTGCTCTTCAGGGTGCTGATGTTTACCGCGTCAATGGGCTAATTAATGATTGTGGTAAGATTGTTGGAGAAGGGAAGGAAAAAGCTGGGTGGTTTGATGTCTCAACGCTGAAAGAGCCTTATCGAATTGAAGGGAAGAAGACGATGGGGCTTGAGCTTGCCGAACAATTTGGCTGGACGCTGCCGGATGTGATCTTTTATCCGACGGGTGGCGGCACTGGTTTGATTGGCATGTGGAAGGCGTTTGAGGAACTCGAAGCGATCGGCTGGATCGGCTCGCATCGTCCCCGCATGATCGCCGTTCAGGCGACGGGTTGCGCGCCAATTGTGAAAGCATTTGAGGCGGGTGAAGAACATGCTCCGCTGTGGGAAAACGCCCATACGATCGCCGCTGGCATTCGTGTGCCGGTTGCGGTCGGTGATTTTTTGATTTTGCGCGCGGTGCGTGCGTCTGAAGGGTTCGCCATCGCCGTTGATGATGACGCCATCCTTGCAGCGGGCGAGGAAATGTCGAAGGAGGAGGGGCTTTTGCTCTGCCCGGAAGGTGCGGCAACCTATGCCGCCTATAAACAATCTCTTGCCGATGGACGCATTTCCAGATCAGACCGCGCGGTTCTTTTCAACTGTGCGACCGGTCTTAAATACCCGATGCCGTCGGTCGATAAATTTGTCGACCGGACAAAACCGGTTGATTACGGACGGTTTTGAGAACTGCAATGCAAGAATTTTTGATTAATGGTTGAAGCGACGGCCAAAGCGATCATATGGCGTCAATATTGAATCTTCTCATTCGGCTCCCCTTCGAAGCCTTCCGCGCGATTTGCATTTCCATTTACCGCCTGAATGGGTGGCGGGTGGAGGGAGAACTTCCGCAAGCGGATAAATTTCTTGCCGTTGCCGCCCCGCATACAAGTAATTGGGACCTGCCATTTTTGCTTTGCATTGCGCTGTATTATCGCACGCGGGTGCGCTGGATCGGTAAGGCGGCGCTGTTCAAGCCGCCCTTTGGCTGGCTTATGTCAATGCTTGGCGGCATTCCTGTCGACCGTTCTAAGACTGGAAATGTCGTCGCGGAAATGGTGGATGTTTTTGCGCGGAGGGAAAAACTCGTCCTCGGAATAGCTCCAGAAGGCACTCGGGCGAAAGTACGCAACTGGAAGAGTGGTTTTTACAATATTGCACACGGAGCGTGCGTGCCGATTGCGCTTGGGTTTCTCGATTATAAAAGGAAAGTCGGGGGCATCGGCATGACCATGCGTACGACGGGCGATTATGAAGCTGATCTCGCAAAAATCAGGGCGTTTTACGCAACCGTAACGCCGAAATACCCTGACCAGGGAGAGCAGTCTGGTGAAACGGAGCGACCACTCTGAATCAGTGCAGTTGGGGTGAGCCGCCCATATCGAATTTTGCGTCAGGCGAAAATCTCCGCCAGGAATTCCTCAAAAGACGTCCATGAACGATCGGCGGCGGTCTTGTTGTAGACGGTGCCAAATTCCGGATCATTGGCTTCAGGAACGGTGAAGGCGTGCATCGCGCCGCCATAGGCGTGGATCTGCCAGTCGGCGCCCGCTTCGGTCAGCTCGCGGCCGAGCGCGACGACGTCTTCGGGCGGAACCATCGGATCGTCCCAGCCGTGAAACGCGATCACCTTGGCGTTGATCTTTGTGCCGCTCGTGTTGTCCGGCGCCCCGAACAGGCCGTGAAAGCTCGCAACACCGCTAATGTCGGCGCC
>JAJFFW010000071.1 GCA_021776435.1 Parvularculaceae bacterium
GGCGCATGGAGCATCTCGTTCTTGTCGTAGTGATTATCGGCGTCCTTGGTGTCGGCGCCCAATGGCTCGCCTGGCGCTTAAACCTGCCGGCGATCGTGCTGATGTCAATAGCGGGACTGCTTGCAGGACCGGTGTTCGGGATCCTTCGGCCTATGCACGAGATCGCCGGATTATCGCCGATGGATGCGCTGTTCGGCGACCTTTACCAACCCATGATCGCCATTGCTGTTGCGGTTATTTTATTCGAGGGTGGACTTTCTCTTAACTTTTCAGAAATTCGTGGACTGAGTAAAGGCGTACTCCGGTTAATATTTCCGGGTGTTCCGCTTGCCTGGGCTTTTGGTGCAGTGGCGGCTTATTATGTTGGCGAGCTTTCCTGGCCGACGGCGCTTCTCTTCGCCGGGGTTATGGTTGTTACCGGTCCGACGGTGATCATACCGCTTTTGCGTCAATCGAAATTGAATGTTCGCCCGGCTGCCCTCCTCAAGTGGGAGGGGATCGTTAACGATCCGATCGGTGCGTTATTGGCGGTGCTGGTCTTTAAAGTGATCACACTTGATTACGGCGAATATTCTACGGGTGAGGTGCTGGGCGGGCTGGCGATTGCGGCGGCGCTGACTACGGCGCTCGGGTTTTCGTTGGGGAAAGCGGCGGCGACGGTCTTTCGACGGGGCTGGGCGCCGGAATATCTGAAACCGCCGATCCTTCTGACGCTTGTGTTGGTTTGCTTTCAAATCGCCAACCTGTTGCAGGACGAAGCCGGACTTCTGGCTGTAACGGTGATGGGTGTGACCATCGCCAATTCACGAATCTCCAGCATCAATGAACTGCGATTGTTTAAGGAAAATATCGCGGTTTTGCTCGTATCCGGCGTATTCGTAATGCTGACCGCCAATCTGACGCCTGAGATCTTATCTGTTATCGACCTGCCGATGATCGCGCTCATTGCTGTGTTACTTTTTATTGTACGTCCAATGACGGTCATGGTTGCGACGATTGGCGCCGGTCTTCCCTGGCAGGAACGGGTTCTCGCGGGATGGATTGCCCCGCGCGGGATCGTCGCTGTCGCCGTCTTGAGTCTCTTCGGTACGGGTCTCGTAGAAGCGGGCTATGCGGATGGTGAACGTCTTGTCGCGCTTGCTTTCGGCATGGTCTTCGCGACCGTCATCTTGCATGGATTTACCATCGCCCCCCTGGCGAAGGCGTTAAACCTCGCCTCTCGAGACCGGCCGGGCGTTTTGATTGTTGGCGGATCGCCGTGGTCCGCTTCGCTGGGCGCCATGCTGGTGGAGATGCAAATCCCGGTGAAGATTGCGGATGCCAGTTGGCGGCGACTACGACCCGCGCGATTGGCGGATGTGCCGACCTATTATGGTGAAATCCTATCGGAGGTGACCGAGCATCATCTTGATCTCAACCGCTTTGGCTACCTATTGGCTGTCGGTGGTAATGAAGCCCATAACGCACTTGTGTGCACGGATCTGGCGCCTGAGTTGGGAAGGGCGTCAATTTTTCAGGTGAATGCGCGTGGCAAGGATGACGAAGACCGGCGTGCACTCTCTTTCACCCTTCAGGGGCGGACCTTCCTTCATTCGGCGGTGGGACTGGATGAGTTGATCAGCAGATACCATCGCGGATGGGTTTTTCAGCAAAAGCAGGTGTCGGAAGACTATCTGCCTGAAGCCTATTTGAAGGATCTTGGCGCTGAGGGTGAAATTATATTCTTCATTCGCAAGAGTGTATTGTTATTTGCGTCTCGTGAAGCTCCGATTAAGCCGGAGATCGGCGATATTGCGCTTTCCTACGTTCCTAAAGCAGTGGAGCCAATACCTGCTCCGCCTAATGGGGATAAACCGGCAGTGGCGGATGGCCCGTCGGAGAATTAACAAAACATGAACCCACGGGACCGTGCCGATGTTGCTTAACGAGACATTAGCGTCTGGCGGGTAGCGTCTTTCCAGTTATTTTGGAAGACTTCATGCGCGCTCTGAACCCTTTTTCTGCAGATAGTGGATCGTTGCTGGCCAGTTATACTCGGCGACTGGCGGATACAATGGCGCATAAACGAGCTGAGCGAGTGGCCAAAGCTGCGCATCAGGAGGGTGAACTCCTGTTAAAATCGCGATCGCAGTTTCTCGCGAATATGAATCATGAACTCAGAACGCCTCTGAATGCTGTCATCGGTTTCGCGACGATGTTGAAAGAAGCAGACGCTTATAATCTTGGTTCGGACCAACGGCGCGCCTATGCCGAGTATGTTTTGCAATCAGCGGATCTTTTGCTTGGCCATATTAATACAATTCTGGAAATCGCGGCTATTGAGGGCGGCGACCTGAATATCACCAACGCAGCAGTAGACCTTCGCGAATTGGTTAGGAAAGCGCTGGAGCGGATCAAAATCAGGGCGGGTGCAGCAACGGTCATCATCGTAGATAAAAGCAGCGAAAAAGAAGTGTATGCCTGGTGCGATGGCGAACGTGTTGCACAAGCTCTCGATCATATTTTGCAGACCGCCGTGTCGAGCTCTAAAGCCAACGGGCAAGTGCTGGTTCGCGCCATCTATAACGAAGAGGGTCAGTCAGAAATCACCGTGCGTGATAAAGGCGAGGGATTCAGCACTGAAGAGGCGAAGCTCGCGCTCGGTGCGCTTGAGCGCGTCCATCGGGGCCTTGATCAATCCTTTGCGAAGTCCGGCGCCGGGCTCGCTATCGCCAAGAAATTTCTTGAGCTTCAAGACGGGCGCCTTGTTTTAAAAACGCGCAAGGGACAGGGAACACTCGCCAGGCTCATTTTGCGCCCAAATTCAACAGCCGGCGAAAGACTTGAAGTTATACCGCCAGGCGCCGTTAAAAATTCCACAACCGTTTGATTGAAAACGAAAGGGAATCAAACCTCATGCCGACCCAAAACGCTACTGCAAGACCGCCGCTCACAGTTGCTGACCGTCTAAGATGCGATCCAGCACCTAAGGCGCATGTCGGCGTTATCGTTTCGGTGACGGGCACCCATGCCTTGATAATGTTGGGTCACGAAGCGTCACAAGGGAACCGGTCCAGTCGTCCTCATATCGGGGCGATCATAAGTGTTGATGCAGGCCCGAGCGTGGTTCTCGGCCTGATATCCGCAATGAGCGTGCCTGCGCCGTCATTGGATGACGACATTCCCGATACGCGTATCGTTGAGATTGAATTGATAGGCGAATTTACAAAGTCCACGGCCAGCTCTCCGGCCCGCTTTCGTCGCGGCGTGTCCACTTTTCCCACACTTGGAGATGAGGTCCATATCGCTACGCATGAAGAGTTGGCGGCGCTTTTCTCCATTACTGGAGAGTCAAGTATCAAAGTCGGCGTTGTCAAACAGGACTCAACAATCCCTGCTACCGTAAGTGTAGATGCGCTGTTTTCCCGCCATTGCGCGGTTCTGGGAACAACGGGCGCCGGTAAGTCTTGCGTTGTGACGTTGTTGTTGAGAGCGGTCTTGAAGAATTACGAGAACGCGCACATTGTGATACTCGATCCGTATAATGAATATAGAAATTGTTTTGGTGACAGAGCTGCGATTTTTGATCCAACGAGTTTAATGCTTCCCTATTGGCTTTTGACATTTCAGGAATTGGCTGAGGTTCTTTATCCTGGGCGTTCTGGTTACGAAGAGGAAATAGATATCCTCGCCGACCTGATACCTGCGGCGAAAAGACTCAACCTTTCCCAAACCGCATCGGGTGTGCGGTTGTTGGCGGAGCGCCGCAGCGGCGATTTGAGCGCGGTTACGGTCGATACACCCACGCCCTACCGGATATCTGAAGTCCTTTCGTTGATCGGAAAAGCTTTAGGCGGCTTGGATGGCACACGCAATATTGGTCCGTATAAGAGATTGCGGCACCGGTTGCATGCAATCAGCCAGGACGCCCGGTATTCGTTCATGTTTGGCGGTTTGACCGTACAAGATACGATGTCGGACATATTGGGGCAGCTGTTTCGCATCCCGGTCGATGGTCAGCCGATCAGCATCATTGAGCTTGGTGGACTTCCGAGTGAGGTGGTGCAGGTTGTGGTCTCGGTTGTCAGTCGCTTGGCTTTTGAGTTCGGTGTTTGGGGGCAGGGCGCTGCGCCGATCGCCCTCGTCTGCGAGGACGCCCATCGCTATGCGCCAGCGCGTGAGGGAGAAGGCTTTGCCCCAACCCGACACGCTCTTATCAAAATTGCGAAAGAGGGACGAAAGGCCGGGGTTTCGCTCTGGGTCGTGTCCCAGCGGCCGACTGAACTCGACCCCACGGTTTTGTCCCAGTGCAACACAATATTTGCGATGCGTTTGGCAAATCAAGCTGATCAAGACGCCTTGAGGGCGACAGCGCCTGACGCTTCGTCAAGTCTGCTGAGCTGCCTGCCGTCGCTGGGGCTCGGCGAGGCGGTGGCGATTGGTGAAGGCGTTCCGCTGCCGACAAGGATACAATTCGATACGCTGCCGCGTGAAGCAATGCCCCGCAGTCTAACCGCGAATTTCACAAGCGGATGGTCTATGGAAATAGAAGATGAGCGGTTTATTGAGCGCATCGTTGAACAGTGGCGCGCGCAGCGATTGATCCCGCCGGAAATTTGAGGACTTGCAGGTTGCGGCCCCCCCCGGCACACTGTCGGCCGGAGGCCTCAAATGTGCAAAATTTTTTACATTCTTACTCTTGTGATGAGCATCGTTGGTGGCGCGGCAGCTCAGGATTCGCCAATAACGATTGTTATTCATGGCGGCGCCGGAGCAATGGCGCCGGGCCGATACACACAGGAACAAGAAGCCGCCTTTAAGGCGAAACTCACTGAGGCGCTGGAGCTTGGGTATTCGGTGCTCGATGGCGGGGGAACCGCACTGGATGCTATTCAGGCGGCGATAACGACCATGGAAGACTCGCCGTTATTCAATGCCGGCAAAGGCGCTGTCTTCACGGCTGAAGGGAAGAACGAGCTGGATGCCTCCATCATGGATGGCGCCACCAAAAATGCTGGCGCCATAACCGGGGCCACCCGCGTCAAAAATCCGATCAAGCTCGCCCGCGCCGTGATGGAAAACTCCAAGCATGTGATGTTCGCTGGCGCCGGGGCTGAGAGTTTTGCGAAAAGTCAGGGACTTGAACTGGTGCCCCGCAGTTATTTTCATACGGATGAGCGGTGGAATGCTTACAAACGAGCTTTGAAGGCGGAAGAGGCGGAAAAAGAAAGCGCACTGCCCCATGACTATAAATATGGAACGGTCGGCGCAGTGGCACTCGATCGAAACGGCAATCTCGCCGCCGGCACTTCGACCGGTGGGATGACGCTAAAGCGCTTTGGGCGCGTCGGTGACGCACCAATCATTGGCGCTGGAACATTTGCCGACAATGCGTCTTGCGCGGTATCGGCGACCGGTCACGGTGAATACTTCATCCGCCTGACAATTGCGCGCGACATCTGTGCGCAGGTTGAATATGCGGGCAAAACCGTGGCGGACGCCGCGAATGACGTTATTCATCATCGCTTGCAAGATCTCGGTGGTGATGGTGGCGTGATTGTTCTCGGTGCTGATGGCGACTACGCTATGACGTTTAACACGGCGGGGATGTTTCGCGGTGTGAAGCGTGAAGGGGAATCGGTCAGCGTGGCAATTTACGAAAATTGATTGATCTGGCGATTGGTCCGGGTCGGCGCCTTTAAAGCAAGCCTAAGTTTTTAAAGCTGACATGCTGGTCGGCGCCAATAATGAGATGGTCATGCACGCGGATCGTCAGCGCCTGGGCTGCGTCTTGAATCTGCCGCGTCATTTCAATGTCGGCGCGTGAGGGTGTCGGGTCGCCCGACGGATGATTGTGAACCAGGATAATCGCCGAGGCGCCGAGTTCGAGAGCGCGCTTGACGACTTCTCGCGGATAGACCGGCGTATGATCGACCGTCCCTCGTCCCTGAACTTCATCTCCGATCAGGATATTTTTTTTATCGAGAAAAAGAATTCGGAAGAGTTCGATCTTTTCATCCGCCATGACCGCGCGGCAATAAGCGAGGAGCTCGGTCCAGGAAGAGATCACCGGTCGATTTAAAACACGTTCCTGGGTCAGTTTGATGCTTGCTGCGTGCACGATCTTCAGTTCCTGCGCGACCGCCTGCGAAACGCCTTGGGTTTCGACAAGGCGTTCGACCGGTGCAGAGAGCACCTCTGCGAAACCGCCAAACAGTTTGATGAGATTTTTTGCCAGTGGTTTGACATCGCGTCGTGGAATAGCGCGGAATAAAATAAGCTCCAGCATTTCATAATCGTGAAGGCCCTCGGCGCCGGTTTTTGCGAATCGCATGCGCAGCCGTTCGCGATGGCCAGCGGCGTGGTTAGCGGCGTGCTTGTCGGCGTTTACGCTTGCCTCGTCCATTAGATGCGCTGCCCCTCATAAATTATATCAAAGCGCATAATCGCCGATTCATAAGTTTGACGCCCATCCTTCGCGACGGTCCTTCGGACCTCCTCAAGATGAGGGTTTCCCAAATTGCAACAAATTCTTCCTCATCCTGAGGAGCGCCGTGAAGCGGCGCGTCGCGAAGGATGAGCGGCATCCTCTATAGATCATTTATTATGTTGGCCGTCGTAAGGCGGTTTGTCGAGGCCCTTGGGCGATCCGGTGAACACTTCGACGCCGTCTTCAGTGACGCCGAGAGAATGTTCGAATTGGGCCGACAGCGACTTGTCGCGCGAGACTGCGGTCCAGCCGTCTTTCATGACTTTTACGTCCGGCCGGCCTTCATTGATCATCGGTTCAATTGTGAAGAACATGCCCGGTTTCAATTCTGTATCCGGGGCGCGCTGAACACCGCTATATTTATCTTTATATTCAGCATAATGAACAACGTTGGGTGCATCGTGAAAGACGCGTCCTAAGCCGTGACCGCAGAAATCACGTACAACTGAAAATCCTTGCGTCTCGGCATGCGTCTGAATAGCGCGTCCGATATCGCGTAAGGTGGCGCCTGGTTTAACAACATCGATGCCTTTCCATAGGCACTCAAAGGTTGTCTCAATCAGGCGTCGCGCCTTCACTTTTGGTTCCCCGGCAAAATACATGCGGCTGGTGTCGCCATGCCAGCCATCGACGATAACGGTGGCGTCGATGTTTAAGATGTCGCCGTTCTTGAGCGCCTTCGGCCCCGGTATGCCGTGACAGATCACATGGTTCGGTGAAATACACAGTGTGTGGCGATATCCGCGATACCCGATGCAGGCGGGTATGGCGCCGTGGTCGAGGGTGAAGTCATAGGCCAATTTGTCGAGCGCCTGCGTGGAGACGCCGGGGCGGACGTGCTCACACAACATGTCGAGACATTGAGCGGCGAGGCGGCCAGCCTTGCGCATGCCTTCGAAATCCTCAGACCGGTGCAGTTTGATCGCGCCGGTTCTGATGGCTTGTGTGTCTTCGGCTTCAGCGTCGTGCATGGGGTCTCTTTATCGCTTATGTCTGGCGGCGTTTGCATCCGGTCCAAATTCCCAGTGAAGACCTACTGCCTTCGAAGCGGCGGCGCAATCATCGCATAGCGGCCGCGCGGCTTCCGGCGCTGGCGTCGGCCGGATCGACGGCGCTGAGGCTTTCTGGGGAAAACCGGGTAGTGGGTCACTCTGAAATCTGACCCTGTTTTTTGTACGATCCGCGTTTTTTAGGTTGATGGTGCATTTCGTCAACCAGTTTAACAATGTCCTCTACTTCCCAAAGGCGATCCGTTACACCAGCCGCCATTGCCGGAGTGACCTTAAGGCTCTTGTGGATGCGGATGAAGTTGTAATTCATAAAGTGAAGGGCGACGGCGTGCGCGTGGTTTTCGATCTTCTTAGAGAAGGCGTTCGTCAATCTCGTGAACCGGCGCATCGCCATACGCATGGTTAGGTTTTGGCGCTCAACGTAGCTTGTCGAAACGTACTTCTTGTCTGGATCGCCCTCGACAATGTTTTTCTTGATGCCGGTGCATTCGGCAGGCGAGTATTTCCTCTCTGACTTGTTCTTGGCTCCACCAATCGGCTCGCCGTACAGCTTGATAAGCTGGGCGTAATCAACATCACCGCCGAAAGCGCCCTCAACAGCCTCCAGATAGGCTTTGTGGCCGTCCGTTGTCAGTTGAACGCGGTTCTCTAAGCGGCCGCGCAAATCATCCATAAACGCAATGGCGTACTCACCGTCACGTCCCCCGACGAGGTAGGAAATTGCCAGCTTGCTATCAGCGTCGATGGCCGTCCACGTCCAAACGTCGCCGCGCCATTCGCCTGTTTCCGGCTTAGCGTTCTTTTGCTTACAGCCGACAAATGACCAGATTTCATCGCACTGGATGCGCTGAGCCTTAACCGCACGAACGTGCTCATCGTGGAAGGCGGAGCAAGCCGCGCCAGCCTCAACCAGCAGTTTGGAAACCGTGTTTTTCGAGACATCCGCCACCCGTGCTGTGGCTCGGATCGACATGCCGTCGAGGAGGCATTTCAGGATAGTTACGCGGGTTTGAAGGGGCAATTGTCTCATGCCCCATATATAAGCTCCTATGCTTTACCGGTCAAGTATTTTGGTCAGTTTAAATTATAAGGTCCGTAGGGGGTGGTTAGAGTTATAGGCGTCATAAAAAACCCGAGTGAACCGCTGCCTCTCATCTCTGTCATTCCAGTTAAATATGTCATCCGAGTAGTCGCCGAGAATTGACAAGTGTTCTTTGACTTCGGCCCGGCGGCTTTCGGCTACTGCATAGACGCCGTATGCTTTGGCCCCATTATTCAATTTACGAGCCTTATCCAACGTGACGGCTGCACCGGCAGCGGTCCCAAAATGCGGGTGGGCCGTTGTGAGGTCCACCGTCTCCGCCAAATGCAGACAGCCATTTTTGAGTGCAAAGTCTGCCTTCAGACCCGCACCCTCATCAACAACATAATTTCTAACAACATTGCCGCTCTTAATGTCTTCGCCTTTCGCAGCAAGAATTTGCGCGGTCTTAAATTCCGCTGCAATCTTGCTAGCAATCCCAGAATCACGAGGACGCCTTGGCTGCGCTTGCCTCTTAATCAGTGTGGTAATTATTCTGGAAACCTCTTTTTCGTATGCATCATCACCACGAGCATCAAACCATCCTGTATTGGTTAGGCTAATCTGACTCCCCAACGCACCCATTAATTGAACCAACTCCTTTGGCCCCTCCGCCAATGATGCATTTTCTCTAAGGAAAGAGGAGAATTGTTGGATATGATTATCCCAATCTCTTGAAGCAATGGCTGCCGCCTTTTTGGTTTCGACAACGCGTATGTCCAGCTCACCGTTTTTGAACACAACAACGCCAACGTTTACACGCTCGCCCCGGCGCGGGTCGGGCTCGACGCGAATTATCGAATAATCAAATGTAGTCGCCATTTCCGAACCCCTTTCTTATCAAATCAATTCTGTTTTGCGCTTCGCCATCTTTCCAGAAGGTTAATATTCTATCTTTATCTCCAGCATCTATCCAACAGCTTGGATGGCTATCAATAATCATCTCTATACGGACCGCATCGGTTTTATAAAGGTTATCAAGCACAAACAAGGCTTCGCTGATATCAAGAATGCCCCCTAGAATCTGATTAATCAACTTAAAATTTTGGCACGTAACGATTGTCGGATTCATCGGCGGTGCCGTTAGCGGCCACCCAGTCGTCATCCAGGCTTGCGAATAATCAAATGCCAAAAACGACAACTTATCGTCTGCCTGAGGGCGAACGATGTAGTTCTTCGCATGGCGATCTTCGTTTTGCACAAACAAGTCAAACGCGAAAATCCTACTCAGGACCGGCGCAACGCGGCTTTTTTCAATCTCACCGCTCTGAACGCGAAGCCACCAATTTTCTGGCTGATGTGATGACTCCCAGCGCGACCCGAATGCGACAGCGCCGTTCACTTCAACCAACCGACATTCAGGAGAGGCTATTCCTACCTGATCGCCGAGGTGCTTACAAAACCACTCAGTATGCGGTATATATTTCCCAGCGTTTTCGTCTTTGACGGCGTAGTCGCTACCATCGTCGCAGTGGCAAATGTAGGAACAATCAGCCGTTCCCATGTTTGCAGGGTCTGCGGATTTCGCACGAACTGGAAGCTCGAACAACTTCTCAATCCGCTACTTTTTTTGACCATCTGGCTTTTGCGGCCTTTTTTGCAATCTTGCTGCGTTGCTCAGGCGTCAACGTTTCTGCGCGCGCCTTCCCGCCTTTTTTTCCTCCCCGGCGACCCAATTCAACCGCAGCAGGGTTTTTCCCCTCATACGGGTCTTGATCCCTTGCGGAGCCGGTCGATATATCGACGATCTGTTTAGCGAGCTGATTTGCGTCTCGCAGCCTTTTTGGTGCTTTAGCGGTCATGCATAAAATATTGCATGGCGCCAGCCGGATTCCTAGGGGTCAGAATGTAATAATATCTCGGCAGATTTCAAAGTGACCCACTACCGAAAACCGGCCGAATTTGTGGAAAACCTGCCGATGTGCCTATACTGGTGCGCGCGCCGCGCATGTAGGGGAGTGTGGAATGCGATTGCTTGGGCGGCTTTTCACCGGCGTTTTGATGGTCGTTGTCGGGTTTGCGGCGATCGCCTTTTTTGCGGGGCGCCAGGGGGGATCGGATATTGCGGCGCCCGGCCCGGCGCCGGCGGAAGCGCCTGCGCCCTTACCCGAAGCAAGGCCCGCGCCGAGTCCCGTGCAAATCCCCGAAGGCGTGTTGCCGGAAAACGCCAATCTACATATCAACACAGCCGGACTCGACATCATTAAAGAGAGTGAAGGTCTGCGTCTTGAAGCCTATAATCTGAATGGTCAGTGGTTGATCGGCTATGGTCATTCGGCGACCGCCAAGGCGGGCATGAAGATCACCGATGCTGAGGCCACAGCGCTGTTACGCAGTGATGTGCTGGCGTCTGAAAATGGCGTCAAAAAACGCCTTACGGTTTTGGTCAATGAAAACGAATTCTCGGCGATGGTTTCGCTCGCCTATAATCTTGGCGTTGGCGGGTTCGGGCGATCTTCCGTCCTTGAGCGGATCAATGCGGGCGACCGCAAGGGCGCGGCGGATGCGTTTTTGCGCCATAACAAGGGCGGCGGAAAGGTGATCGAGCATCTCACCCATCGCCGGGAGAAAGAGCGCGCGCTGTTTTTAACGCCGGTTTAA
>JAJFFW010000072.1 GCA_021776435.1 Parvularculaceae bacterium
ACCCGCCGATCCAAACAGCTGCGAGGATGCCAGCTCGATCTGACATGTTCGCTACTGCTTCGTCCACGTCGACGTCGAACGTCCGGGATGGGCCAGAAATACCAATCCGAGACGATCGACCTTTCAGGTCGCAGCGGCGCCACTGGCAACTAGTTAATTTGCCAACCTTAAGCGGTGACGCTAGGTAGACACAATGTCCACGTCTTCGCCCGCCATCGCTTTCCAAGGTGTGAGAAAGAGTTTCGACAACGGTCGCACCTTCGCCGTCGATAGCATTTCGCTCGACATTGCCGTAGGCGAGTTTCTGGCGATCATCGGCGGTTCCGGGTCAGGAAAAACAACGACGTTGCGAATGATCAACCGTTTGCTTGATCCAGACCAGGGTACGATTTTGATCGAAGGCCTCACCGCGTCTGAACTGTCGCCGCACGAACTGCGGCGTCGAATGGGATATGTGATTCAAGGGGTCGGACTGTTTCCCCATCTCACGATTGCAGAAAATATCGCAGCGACGCCAACACTCCTTGGTTGGGCGCGCGACGAAATTGATGCACGCGTTGCCGAGCTGCTCGAACTGGTGGGTTTACCGCCCGCAGAATTCATCACCCGCATGCCAAGCACGTTGTCAGGCGGGCAACGCCAACGCGTCGGGATTGCACGTGCAATTGCCGCGCGCCCGCACATTGTGCTGATGGACGAACCGTTTGGCGCTCTTGATCCAATTACGCGCGATAGCCTCACACGAGCCTATCGCAAGCTGCACGATCGTTTGGGGCTCACGACAGTGATGATCACCCATGATGTGCAAGAGGCAATATTGATGGCCGACCGGCTCGTGATCATGAAAGAGGGTCGATTGCTGGCGATTGGCACGCCCAGGCAACTCGCTGCTCGCGATGATAGCGATGGCGTGGGTGATCTCCTGGACATGCCGCGCCGCCAAGCGAGCAGAGTGCAAGAACGTTTGTCGGATGACCCGCATGGATGACCGCCTCGCCGCCGCCTGGGCTCGCCTTCCCGAGTATCTCAGCCAACACATTGCTTTGAGCGCGACCGCGCTAGCGCTTGGGCTTATCATTAGCTTACCCCTGGCAGTTATGGCCCATCGCAACAGATTGGTGCGCTGGCCCGTCATGACCCTTGCAAGTCTTATCCAGACTATTCCGAGTTTGGCGTTGCTTGCTCTTTTCTATCCCATTCTGCTTGCCCTTTCCGCCGCGGCGGAACCGTTGGGCGTGACATTCTCCGCGCTCGGATTTCTTCCCTCGCTTCTTGCGCTGACGCTCTATTCAATACTGCCGATCTTGCGGAACACCATGGTGGGATTGGCGAGCGTTGACGCTGACGTTCGCGAAGCCGCGCTCGGCGTTGGTATGACTGACCGGCAAATCCTAACGCGGATCGAATTGCCGCTTGCTGCTCCCGTGATCATGGCGGGGATTAGAACCGCTGCAGTGTGGGTAATCGGCACCGCAACACTCTCGACGCCGGTGGGCCAAACAAGTCTGGGTAACTACATCTTTACCGGACTGCAGACCGAGAATTGGGTCTTCGTGTTGTTTGGATGCGTGAGCGCGGCGTCGCTCGCTTTGACCGTTGATCAATTGCTTGGCCTCATAGAGGGCGGAGTCGCGAGGCGCGAGCAGCGGCGCATCATCGCAGGCGCAAGTGGCTTGGCGCTTATTGCTCTTGCCGCGTTCTCACCGAGTTTCTTTCCAACGCGCGCCACCTCCTATTCCATCGGCGCCAAAGGCTTCACCGAGCAATATGTTCTTGCCTATCTCATACGCGATGCGTTGGAGAACAACGAGTTGGTCGGACGTAGGCGCGCCGGGCTCGGCTCGAGCGTCGTCTTCCGCGCCCTCGCAGCGAACGAGATCGATGCATACGTCGACTATTCCGGCACCATCTGGAGCATTCAAATGCGGCGCAACGACCAGCCTGGCCGCGAAGCGGTGCTTCAGCAAATGACGGATTGGCTGCGCGAACAACATGGCGTTCTGGTGCTTGGTCCTCTTGGCTTCGAGAACGCCTACGCCCTGGCGATGCGCCGGGATCGCGCGCAAAGCTTGGGCATACGCACGATCTCTGATCTCGCACGCGCCGCGCCGCGCTTGACGATAGGCGGCGATTTGGAGTTTTTCGGCCGGCCTGAATGGAATGCGCTGGATGGCGCCTATGGTCTCTCCTTTGGAGGTCGCCGTGAATATCAGTCCACGTTCATGTACCGCTCAGTGACGGACGGCGCGGTTGACGTGATCTCCGCATTCTCTAGCGACGGCCGCATCGCCGCCAACGATCTCGTCTTGCTGGAAGATGACCGCCAAGCCATTCCGCCGTATGACGCGGTCCTGCTCATTTCGCCGGCGCGCGCACACGATGAGGCCTTCGTTCGCGCTCTTCGCCCGCTTGTGCGGGCGATTCCGGTCGAGGCTATGCGAGAAGCTAGCCTCATGGTTGATCGCGACGACGACAAACGCAGCGTGCGCGAAGCCGCGGCGTTCTTGGCGCACGAAATAGGGCTGGAATAGCGTCGCTTAAGCTAGGCGCTCTGGAAGCTCAGGCATCGCCGCTGGCCCGGAAATGTGCGGCAGCTAGAGAATGTCATTTTCAAACCATGATCGAACTCCCACCGAACGAAAGCATCAAACGTTTTCTC
>JAJFFW010000073.1 GCA_021776435.1 Parvularculaceae bacterium
GTCGACGATCACCGATCTGGTCGATTCGGCTTTCAGCCGCGCCTTCACCTATGACGCCAGGGGCCGTCTGGCCGCGGCGACCGGCGGCTGGGGGGCGGGTTCGTTTAAATATGACGCGCTTGATAATCTGCGCGAGAAAACCCTTGGCGCGCGCGTCGTCGCGATCGCTTACGGAACCGACAACCGCGTCGCCTCGGTCACCGACACCGACAATCTGTCACGGAGCTTCGCCTATGACGCCCCCGCGCGCCGTCTGTCCGCGAAGGCGGACAATCTAGGTGTTTAGTCCCACGGAGTGATGGAATCACTGTAACGAGCGATCCATCATGGAGGACAAACCTATGGGACAAGTTTTACACAACTGCGCCACGACCACGATCGCCGGCAAAGGACCCTATTGGTTCATCATTGACACCGGCGCTTCCGGATTTGGCGTTGTCGGTCCGTCGCTTGCCCGCGCCGTCGGCGGCGAAATTATAACGGAGGTCCTTGTCAGCGACGGCTCAGGTCAGAACCGGCGAACGCTGAATGAAGTAAACTGCCCTGACGTCAGGATCGGCGATGTGACGCTCGGCGATCTGGCGCTGATTGAAACCGATGCACGACGAGACATTGGCGAAAATGGCGAGCGGCTTGGCATTTTAGGGATGGAGGCGTTTCTGTCTCTTCCCTTTTTCATCGATTACCGCACAGGCGCCGTTGCTTTTGGCGACGCCGCCATTTGAAGAGGGCGGCGCCGAAATTATCTTCGAGTTGAAAATTGCGAACGCAAACATTCCCACCATTATCGACACAGGCTCTTCCAGCGGTTTTAATCTGCCCTGCGAAATGGTGCGCAACTTAGCGTCAGCGGACGCCTGGAAAGAAGCAGGGCGCGCATCCTCATTCGGCAATCAATACGCCATTTACGAAGCGCAACTGTCAAATTCGTTTGATTTCATTGGTCATGTTATCGAGACTCCGACCGTGCGCTGCAACGAACATCACGCCATCGGCATTGTCGGTTATCAGGCGCTTAAATCCTATCGATTGACTGTTGATCTGCCGAACCGTCGCGTGCGCGTCGATTAGCGCGCCGCCGTCACGCCAGTGCGACGGCCAATACTTTTTGCGCATTCGGGTCGAGTGCGATGCGAATCTTGTCACGCGCTACAGCATCCATTCGCGACTAACAGTTTAGAGTATCCGTTGTGATCAAGTCCTTTTCGGCGCCCATTCTCGATCGTCGCGGATGAGCGCGTTGGCAAGGATTAAAAGCTTTCGCATGATAGCGGTTATAGCAACTTTGGCTGGTTTTCCTTTTTCGATGAGTTGGCCGTATTTGCATTTGAGGTCGTCGTTGAATCGCGTCGCGCCCAGGGCCGGCATATCGATCAGGAAAGCAAAGGCGGTCTGCTCGGCAATGCCAAAGCAAATTCCCGATCTACACAAGCGCGGTGGAGCGATCTATGGCCAACGGAGGCGTGCACTCATGAGCACAGTTATCTACTATTTTGGTATAAAGTTATCGAAATTCATGGAATTTATATTTTTGTAATTGATTTTCATGTGATAGAATTGTTTTTCATGAAATTGTATGGTTTTTGACTTTTCTCAACCGTTAGGAATTGAAATTCAGGAAAGAGCGCAATTTTGAACGTGAATTCAGGACCAATAACCGTTTTTCATGGTCGGCGGCTGCCCGAGCTGGCGACGCCGGCGGGCTATGCCGCCCTGATCGGCGCGCATGATCTTGCTGTACCCTTGCCGCGCCGCCTCTGCGCCATCGGCCCGCGCCACAAAATCTATGAAGAGACAGCCTGGCGCATATTCACGCCGCGCCACCAGCCGGAAGCCACGCTCGAAGGCCATCTGACCTTCGCGCTCCGCTATGAGGGGATCGATCTTGCGGTTCTGAAGCGTTTGTTCGAAGCGGTCGGGCCACGCGCCATCGAAGCGCTTGTGTGCAAAAAGCCGACCGGCAGTTACGCGCGGCGCATTTGGTTCCTTTATGAATGGCTGACGGCGGAGCGTCTCGATCTTCCTGACGCTGATAAAGGCGCCTATGCCCCGATTGTCGATGCGGAACAGCAATACGCCATCACAGGCGCAACCTCGCAGCGCCACCGAGTGAAGAACAATCTACCCGGTACGCCGGCTTTTTGCCCGATGATCGAACGCACAAAGGCGCTGGACGGCTTTATAGGCCAGAATCTCGCCGAACATGCGCGCGCAGTTATCGCCAAGGTGCCGAAAGATCTATTGGCGCGCACGGCGGCGTTCCTGCTCCTCAAGGATTCAAAATCCAGCTATGCGATCGAGGGCGAGCGGCCCGCACACGACCGTATTCAGCGCTGGGGCCGCGCCATTGGCGAGGCCGGGAGACAGCCCCTCGATGCAGAAGAGTTTTTGCGGCTCCTGCGCATCGTTATCGGCGACGCCCGCTTTATAAAACTCGGATGGCGCGATGAAGACGGCTTTGTCGGCGAGCATGACCGCGAAACCGGCGCGCCGCTGCCGGAACATATTTCGGCACGCTATCAAGATGTGCCGGAGCTTGTCTGCGGCCTTATCAATTTCGACCAGGGCGCGTCTATGGAGCTTGACCCGGTTCTGGCCGCCGCATCGCTCGCCTTTGGTTTTGTCTATATCCACCCGTTTGAAGACGGGAACGGGCGGCTTCACCGCTATCTGATCCATCACACGCTGAGCATGCGCGGCTTTAATCCGCCGGGTGTGGTCTTTCCTGTATCCGCCGCCATCCTGGAGCGGATCGGTGAATATGAGGCCGTCTTGCAAAGCTATTCCGCCCGGCTTTTGTCCCTAATCGAATGGCGGCCGACGGAGCGCAACAATGTTGAGGTTCTGAATGAGACGGCGGATTATTATCGCTATTTCGACGCAACGCCTCACGCCGAATTTCTATATTCCTGCGTCGCTCAGACTATCGCAGAAGATCTTCCAAACGAGGCGGCATTCCTTCGGCGGTATGACCAATTCTCCGAGCGTGTTCAGGCCATGATCGATATGCCGAGATTGACTGTGGACCTCCTGTTCCGGTTCCTGCAGCAGAATGAAGGCGGGTTATCGAAACGCGCCCGCGAGAAAGAATTCGCCGCCCTAACCCACAATGAGGCTCAGGCGATCGAAGACATTTACCGCCAGATCTTCGCCGACTGAGTTCGGCATCGCCGTTACGAAAAAGAACTGCGGCGAAATCAGGACCAATCCTTGATACATTTACGCTTTATGGAGAGGTACATCCCGGTCTCATGAGCATTGATGGCTTACATAATTTGACGTAAACTTGTTGATTGGCGTGGGCGACCTGTGCTTACCGATTCTTAGATTCTAGCCTATTCATGATGCAATCCGCCAAGGTGCGGGGCCGATTTTATCACACCGAATGACATTATATTGCGGGTGATCGGCGCATCCGTTCCCAAAGACAACTGTGGCCGCGCTTCGTTGTAATATTTTGCATAGGCCTTCAGCACACGACACAGATGAGCCGCATTAAAGATGATCAAATGATCAATGGATTGGCGAGGCTCATCTCGCGGATCAGGTCGCGAATTTCCACACGGCTGTTGCACATGGGCAATACAGCGGAAGTTCTCGCGAAGACTTGAAATCCTGGCGGCTGGATATTTGACTTCGCGCGTAATACACTCTGATTTCGGGGTCAATTCGGGGGTCTGCGCCATGGCCGCAACAAGCGACGGGATGAAGGTTTTCGTCTCCTATTCGCGCGCCGATGTCGCGTTCGCCGACCAGCTTGTCGCGGCGCTTGAAAGCTTCGGCTACCGGCCGGTGATCGACCGTCACGACACGTCGGGCGGCGAGGACTGGAAAAAGCGCCTCGGCGCGCTCATTCTTACCGCCGACACCGTCGTCTTCGTAATGTCGCCGGATTCAGCGATCTCGGAGATCTGTCATTGGGAGGTCGAAGAGACCGACCGGCTCGGCAAGCGGCTCATACCGATCATCTGCGCGCCGCTTGGCGCCACGAAGCCGCCGGAACGGCTTCAGGGTATCAACTACATCTATTTTTATTCCGAACAACAAGTCCCGGGCTCCGGCTTTTGGACCGGTATTGAGGCGCTTGATGACGCGCTGAAGATCGACATCGATTGGGTGCGCGAACAGTCGCGGCTCGCCGAGATGGCCGAGCGCTGGGACCAGCTCGGCCGGCCGGAAGACCTCCTCCTGCGCGGCTCCGAGCTTTCCAATTTTCAGGACTGGCGCGCCAGGAAACCGGCCGGCGCGGCGGACATCCCCTCCGTGCAAAGAGCTTTTATCAACGCCAGCGAAGACGCCGAAAAGGCGCGGGAGACCGAGGCCCAGGCGCGGATCGCCGAGCGGGCGGCGCTCGGGCGGCGCCTGCGCCAGGTGCTCATGGGCGCGATCGCCGTCAGCGCCGCGCTGGGCCTTGTCGCGCTATGGGGCAATTACAACGCCGCCATCGGCCGGCTCGACGTCAGCGAATTGCGGTCCGACATTTTCGCCGCCGCGACGGCGGAGCTGAGCCGTGAAGGCGACCACGCCAGGGGTCTTCTCATTGCGCTGGCGGGGGATCCTGCGGGCGCGGCCCTCGGCTGGCGCCGGCGTCTGCGGCCGGCGCGGGAGGCGAACCATTCCGCCCGCGCGGCCATGGAACACGCCATGACCCACAACCGCCTGCTTGCGACCTTTTCCGGCCATG
>JAJFFW010000074.1 GCA_021776435.1 Parvularculaceae bacterium
GCGCTGCGACGGCTGCGGATGAACCACCCGAAGACCCGCCCGGCGTCAGTTTGGTTTCATCGCCCGTGCGCCGCCATGGATTGACGACAGGCCCGTAAAAGCTCGTCTCATTGGACGAGCCCATGGCGAATTCATCCATATTCAGTTTGCCGAGCATCACCGCCCCGTCGCGCCACAGATTGGCGGTGACGGTTGATTCATATTTCGGTTTAAACCCATCGAGGATATGTGAGCCCGCCGTCGTCAATACGTCTTCCGTACAGAAAAGATCCTTGATGCCGAGCGGCACGCCTTCAAGCGGTCCGCCCTCGCCTTTAGCCAGTTTCGCGTCGGACGCATCGGCCATGGCGCGCGCCTTGTCGGCGGTCTGCGTGATGAAGGCATTCAGCGCACCCGCGCTTTCGATGCGCGTGAGGTAAGCGTCGGTCGCTTCGCGCGAAGAGACATTTTTCGCTTTCAGGGCGTCGCGCAGTTCGGTGAGGGAGAGATCAGCGGGACTGGTCATGATCGGTTACTCCACCACCTTCGGAACAACAAAGAAGTGATCTTCCGTCTTCGGCGCATTCGCGACGATGGCGTCTGATTTTCCACCTCCCGTATCACCCTCGACGACCTCGTCGTCGCGAAGGGGAAGCGCGGCGTCGACTGTTGACGCCATTGCCTCCACGCCCTCAACGTCGACTTCGTTCAATTGCTCGATCCAGCCCAGAATGCCTGACAGCTCTTTTGCGAGGGGCTCAAGCCGCTCTTCAGGCTCTGCAATGCGCGCCAAATGCGCGACCTTGCGCACGATATCTTTGTTAATCGCCATGGAAATCTCTCATTCGAATGGAACGAAGGCCTATCAACGCGCTTTCGCGGGCGCAAGGGGTGCGTTATCCCTTGACGCCGCCGACAGATCGAACAGCTTGTCGATTTCCACCTCAGGGCGCGCATGGGGCGTCTCGACAAAATAGCGAAGCTGACGGGAAAATTCCTGGTCCCCGGCCCGTATCGCCACGAAATCATATAAATCATCGGCAGTGTAGCCCTCACCGTCACTCACTTGGATGATAAAAGCCCTCCAGAAACTGGCGGTGCTCTCCCGTTGCGCGCCAGCGAGCGCCTGGCTGATGACCTGGCCACAAGCATAGAGCGCACGATAATCCCCCCGCTGTTGGGCGCCCGCAAGCGACCCTTTTTTGAGCTCTATCGCGCATTCGTCATGCGCAGCGTCTAAATTCGTCTCATAGTCTTGTGCGTTCCACAGCCCGAGTGTGAGCATCGCCTGTGCGGCGATCGCATCGGCGGCGCCTTCATGAATCCAGGGGGCTTCTTCATCCGCGCGCGGGTGCGCCCTTGCCTGCCAGAGATGCACCGCCTCATGAATGGTCGAGAGACGGAAAATATCCACCGCCTTCTTTGAAGACTCGAGCCAGCTCGCACCTTCGAGTGTGATTTGGAACTGGCCGGGTAACGCATCGCCGGAATAGCTCAACCGCCCTTCCTGATCATAGCCACTCACGGTCAGGAAAAGGTTCGGTTTTGTCTCAAGCGAGAACCCAAAAACAGTGGCGAGATGAGAAAATGCCAGCGGCGTTAATCGATCAAACTCGTCGATGATCCATGGGGGCGCCGTCGGGTCAACGACCGCCATAACATCACTTGTCTCTACCGGCTCCAGCGACCCCATATAGACAAATGCCGGATGCGCCGTGGGGCTGCGCCAATTTTCCAGACGCGCCGCATGGTCGCCAAAGGCTACGACTTCGCCCCGCTCGCGCGGCGTGAAATCAAATGTCACATTCGCGCGGCCGCCATTTTCTGTCATCGGCGAGAAATGACCTGTATAAATCATCACTCCGCCCTCTCCATATTCGGATAAGGGTTGGTATTCCTTCTTCAGACGAACTAAATGTGGCGAGGCGATCAATGAAACCTCATTGAACTTTCGTCCGTCGATCCGCTCAATGGAGTCACCGTTATCGGTCGCGACAATGCGAAACCCACCCCCTTCAAACCGCCAGCCCACTTCGCGGTATTGACCCGCAAGGGCTCCAAAATTGAGCCAGCGGATCGCTTTCTTCGTGCGATAAACGACGCGGACTTGCCGGTGTTCAAGTTGCTCGATTGAGACCCGGACATCGCCCCGCGAAGGTTCGCGGTTCTTGTCCAGGGCCAAACCCGCCAAGGCCAAACCCGCCAATGCCAATAGCACGACGCCAACGATCGCCCCGAGGATTCGTACCTTTCGATTTGTCAGCAAAGTGTGCTTTCCTTCTTCAGGGCGTTTGCCCCGAGCTTGACGACACATGATAGACTGGCGCGATGTCAACTCTATTTGAAAAAGACACCGAACCGTTTGGCGTGTCCGGCGCGCTGCTGGGGCTTGACCTCGGCGACAAGACCATCGGCGTCGCGGTCTGCGATCCGGACCGCCGGGTCGCGACCCCGGTTGAAACCATCCGCCGAAAGAAATTCACGCCCGATGCGGAGCGCCTCAAATTGCTCGCCGAAGAACGTGGGTGTGTCGGCCTGATATTCGGACTTCCGCTTAATATGGACGGAACCGAGGGACCGCGTGTACAGTCAACGCGTGCTTTTGCTCGTAATCTCAAACGGATTCTCCAACTTCCGATTGCCTTTTGGGATGAGCGGTTATCCACGGTGGCAATGGAACGCGATCTGATTGCCCTCGACACAAGCCGGGCAAAGCGGGCAGAAAAGATCGATGAGATGGCGGCAACTTTTATCCTGCAAGGCGCCATCGACAGAATCAGGGGGCTTTGAGCCATGAAACCACGCATACTTCGTCATCTTATTATTGGCTTGCTTATTCTCACCGGCATTTTTCACTTCGCGGTGGCGCTGCTCGGCCAGGCGCCGGGAATGGCTTTGCCTTTGACCGTTTTTGGCGTGCTCTATACGGGATTAAGTTTTTTTGTGCGTCGTGATGTCAATGATGGTTCGAAAAATCACAGCCGTAACGCCATCATCGCAACGATCATTGTCTGCGCGACCGGCCTGGCGCTGGGCATGAACAATTATCTCGCAAATGGCGGGCCGCTGGCGCTGCCCATCATGTTTGCCATAGACGTTGTGATTATCGCGGCGGGCGCCATGTGGCTGATGAAGACGAAGAAGAAGAAAGCCTGACGCCTATTTCCGGTCATGTCTCAGTTTGAAGATCGACCTTCTGCTCACACGCCCTTTCGAGCCATTGGCAGAGGAACCTGGCGCCGGACGATTATCGCCAAAAGGCGACGTGGGGCCGTTCAAATCGAATGTCGGGTTACGGCTGCTTGTCCGCCGTCCAGTTCTGCGCTTTGACCTGTTCGGTGCTGCGGCGGAGGATCATTGTTGCTGTTCTCCGCTGTCTACCGCTTCTGCGTTGTCCGCTTGTTCCGGGACAAAGGCGGTGCCGCGACTCGCAGCCACGGTCTCACCAAGCGAGCGGATCAATTCTGACTGGCGGCGCACGATATTGCCCAGATAGGCGCGATAGCGATGCCTATTATCGGTAAAGTCGTTCAGAAACTGTGTATTGGAGGCCATCTCGTCAAACGCGCAGACTGACTCTTCCCATATCGACAGATTAAGCTGGACCAGATCAGGAAAGTTGCGCGCCAGCAATTGTCGGTCGATCTGAACATCCGTCCGCAACTGCGTCATATCTGTATTTACACCATCAAAGGAGAGGATTGCGGTACGGAGTGCATCGTCACGGATCAGCACGATGCGGCCCGTGGAAATCAACTCTTTAATTGTAGGTGGATAGAAAATAGTATTGGCGAAAATATGCGATCGCACCAGCGCCGCGCAATGCGCACCGGAAAGGGAATCCTCTCCGACACCCGTCTCAAAATAATCTTTCACCTCCTCTAACAGCACATCAATATTGCGCGTGTCGTCAAACCCTGCGTCGGCCTGCGGTGACATGTCAGCAAGCTCATGTTGGAGCCGTGCCAGATACTGCGCTTCGGTTTCGCGGTCGCTCAGCACTAGGTTCCAGTTCGAGACCTGAAGGCCGATGAAGACGCCGACCACGACAATGACAAAGTCGAGCGCGACAGCTGTCCAGTTCTGGGCTTTGACGTGTTCAGTGATGCGGCGAAGAAGCACGAGTATCCCCCACTATTATCATTTTCATGCTTATAGGATTGTTTGAATGGCTTTTATAGAGCCAATAATTGTCGTTCATTATGGGTGGCCCGACTGGCGCATAAGGGCCGATAGCGTTGAAAAAGTCCGGGATTTTGGCGACGAACAGTGATTCCTTTGTTGTTGAAGTGGGACGGAAGGATTGCTGCGATGATGGGACGTTTAGACATAAGGCGTTATAGCCGTGAATACCTCGTTTGGGCCTAATTCTAGGCACAAGCTTTTGCGGAAGGCTGAAAGGCTAACTCTGGGCAAGCAGAACTACTGGGCTTGTAGAGTTATTAAAGTTGGCGCTTTTTGCCACTTGCTACTGTTCCTCGTCTGTGGGTTCAAAACCCGGCTGACAAAGGGGCGACGTCATCGTGCGGAGTAAAGCGCTGTAGTTGATCTGAAATTTAATTTCATCGCCTACTGAAACATGAACACGGCCTGTATCCAAGATGAGATGGTCGCTACTAGCCCCGATGATTTCGATTCCAGGCGGCGGGGCGAGGCCAGAAGGATCGGTGTCCTGGCGCCCTATGGCGAGGATGGCTTGCGAAATAGGTCCGCGATCTGCGGTATCCAACGTCTCGCCAAAGGCATTTTGGGCGACCTCTCCCCATGGCAGCGATGGTTTTGCCTTAAATTCAATCACCTCGGCGATGAGAGTAACAGAGTCGGTATAAAGCCCTTCAATTGGCTGGCGGTGCAGAGCCTCACAGCCGAACAAAATTGATTCACCCAAACGAAGATTATTGATCCGCCCAGTGTCCACCCCGCTGAGCGCCCAATTAAGATTCGCAGAATTACCGCCGGAGACAATATCGGTGATCGGGCCGAATTTTGCGTCAATTGAATCGGCGAGTCTCGACAGCGCCGCCATGTTTGTCGTGTCCGGAGAAATGCCGTTAAGGCATCCCAGGTTCGCGCCAATTCCTTTGAATACAATATTTGGGAGGCATCGTGTCGCCTCCACAGTCTCCAGCATGTCTGCGAGCATGATCCCTTCGCGAAGGTCTCCCAATTCAACCATGAGCACGACGCCGTGAATCGTCTTTGCTTTTTGTGCGGCGGATGAAAGCTCGGCGATAATTTCAAGCTCGGTGTTGAAACTCACATCAGCATGCTTGATGACGCGGTCCGCCTGACTGAGCATCGGGGTGCGGATCAGGGTCATCGTAGACGGCACGCTTGCAAGGCGCATCCGCTCAAGATTTTCAATGTGAGAATCGCCAAGCCCGCTTACGCCCGCTCGAAGCAATGCCGAGGCGATTTTGGGTTCTCCGAGAGTTGCTTTCGTAACGCCCGTAACGCTAATGCCGGACCGCGCCAGTCGCCTGACCAGTGTGCGTGCGTTGTGTTCAATTTTGCCGAGGTCGATCTCCAGCCTCGGCGCGGTCACTGGATGGTTGCGATCAATTTCCGCTCCAGCTCCGGAAATGCCGAAAGAACCATCTGCACAAGACGTTCGGGAGATTTAGTCAGCGCATCGGTAACCGGGATGTCGAGTTCAGCCTCATAATGCTTGATGGCGTTGTCTACATCATCTTCCGTCATATTTTCATGGTTGATCGTCAGCCCAATGACCTCCGTATCGCTAAAAATCTGGATGAGATTGATCTCACTGGCTGGCGTCGGCATAGCCATCTGATCGAAATCAATCCTATGAGCGCGTCGCGGCGCATGCTGTAAAATGACGCCCTGCGGACGGCTGCCCCTCAGGATGAACGACGAGGTCGAGTATGCAGGGTGACTTAACGAGCCCTGCCCTTCGACAATGATAATATCCGGGTCTTCTTCTTCGAATGCTTCAAGAACAGCAGCTTCCATTTCACCAGAGCAGAATTGCGACGGGACCGCATCAAGTGCAACGCCATATCGGGCGCCCTGAATCAAGCCTGTCTGTCCCGTGCCGACCAAAACAGCTTTTATACCGCAATCATTGAGGGCGGAGGTCAGGATCGTGGCCGTGGTGCGCTTTCCGATCGCACAATCGGTGCCGAACACCGCGATGCGCGGACACGTGACATCAGAGATGCGATCGCTGAATAGGTGAAGGTCTTTCTTATCGCGCGGCCTGCGAACATCGATGATTTTCACATTGTTCGCAGCGCTCGCGGCCGCAAACTCCGGGTCCTCGTTCAGGAACTCATGCAGGCCATTCACGATGCTCATCCCGCGGTCGATAGCTTCGAGCACAATAGACCGTTCGCGCATCGATAACATGCCGCTCGATGGCGCAATTCCGAAGATGAAATAATCTGGAACAACGCCTGCATGCGTCAATGCGTCGGCAAGATTACGAACAATTGGAATTGCGTTCGGTTCTTCATCCAACACAAAGCCCGAATCCTGGCCGGCTTTTTCACTGTCAATAACCGAAAGGATTAGATACTTCTCAGAATGGCGAACAAGCCCGTTAGCGGTCTTACCGTCAATGGCGCCAAAGTTTGCTTCGCAATAAATAGTGGCCGTGGGGTTTAATTTCGATCGAATGTGCGAGTTTACTTGCATGTAAATCGCGATATCTTCAAGTCGGATATTGTCCGGTTGAATCTTCAAAGCTGGTGATGGTGTGGCAAGGTTTACAATGGTCATTCAAATTCCTTTGATTTCAAGCAATATGGACGCCTTCAGAAACACCACCACTCCCACTTGAATAATGAAGGGAACATAAACCAGGAGGCAAAGTCTCTTAGCTTATAGAATTCTGGCGCCGCGCTTGAGCAATCGCGTCTTTTAAATCCGTATAACGATATTTTCCGCAATAGAAGTAATCGGCCGGCGTTCCCGTGATGCCGTATTTCACCATTTCCCGGTGTCTTCGGAATTCATTGTTGAATGAGCGTGGTCTCGGTCTTCGCCCGTCATGTTGTGTCCTCAATGTTCCAGCACAGTAAATCTTCAGCCTAGCCGTTTTAGGCCTCGAAACCGGCGTTACGCCTCTCGCTCGAACGCCGGTAATTTCTTTCTCTTTGCTGCTTTGGTCTTTTTGTCCGGCTTTGCTGCTTCGGCAGCGCGGTCTTCGGCTTCTTTTGCGAGGCGCAATTCTTTTAACCTTTCCGTCTTCTCTAGCGTCGCTTTACGGGCTTTTTCAGCATCGGATACCGCCGCCTTTTTTTCCATTTCACGAAAAAACTTACTAGAAGGCTGCGTATTCGTTGGCTTCACCATATTACCCCTTTCAACTTTCCTCTTTAGACCTGAGTCACAAGCCCAACGAAGCCCGATGTTTAGATTTCAACACATAGATTTCCGCTGCGGCGTAAGGGCCGGCAAACCTCGTGATAAATGTGGACGGAAATCGCACAGTCATATTCCTTTATTTATCTCGACTTTTATGCACAAAACCTCCGTCGTTTCGCCGGAAGGCGAAATGCCCGGATAATTGATTCCCATCTAAATAATCAGCAGACGGAAACGACGAACGGATTAACTCTTAACGTCTTCGTTTTTTTTGAGCTCGGCTTTGGAAAGCGGCCCTATCACCTTTGAGGTATCTTCTGTGGCAGCCGATTTTGGCGCGACCGTCGCAGCGGCGTCATTCGCAGGTGTATTTGCGTTGGCGGGTTAGTCTTTTGACTTCTCTCTAAATCTAATCATGTATGGTTTATTCCTGAAATAAGGCTCTTCGACGTGACGGTCGTCACGCCGAGCGTAATTCAAATTGCTGCTAATCCTCGCTCATATGGGCCAGCAACAACGTCAATTTTTCGCAAGAATATCAAAACAGCGTGCAATCAATGCGCGATAGCATTTGCAATGCCTCGTCTCCCGAACATAGGGATGTTTGAGCGGATTTCAACCTAAGGCGAAGCTATATTGTTCCGAGGTCGGTTTTGAACCGCCTTTGCTGCCTATGCCGCTGTTTCATGTTGGGGGCTCAAACGAACAGGAATACATACGTCCGCCTCCGATGCCGTTCCTGCCGTCGAAGAATAACTTCATAAATGGCTTTCTTGGAGATCTATCTGCCGTTCAGATTCGCGTAAGGGATGACTGAAATGGGCCAAACCCGGTCTTGCCGTTCCTCCTCACCCAAAGGCAGGATCAACCCAAACCAGCCCTCGGCTTTCGGACTAAAACACGACCGGCTTCGTCCACCGGTTGCCGATCGGGCGCGATATCTTTAAAGCCTTGGCTTTGATGACAGACATTCAACGCCCCTCGCCGCCTGAAGGCGGTTTCATCGCGCGCCGGCTGATCTCTATTGATGATCTCAGTGACAGCGATATCGAATATATTCTCAATCTTACGCAATTTTACAGTGGCTACCTGAAGCACCGAAAGCCCCCGCCCCCTCGCCTCGCAGGGAAAACTCAGATCAATCTTTTCTTCGAAGATTCAACGCGCACGAATCTCTCGTTTGAACTCGCGGGGAAGAAACTCGGCGCTGACGTCATCAATGTGCCGGTCTCGGCCTCCTCCGTCCATAAAGGTGAAAGCCTTATCGATACAGCGCAGACATTAGCGGCGATGGGCGCCGATGCGCTGATCGTGCGCTCGAAGGAGCCAGGCATACATCGAGCGCTCGATCCCCTCTCAGGCTGCATAATCATCAATGCCGGCGACGGCGCCAATGAACATCCAACGCAAGCCCTCCTCGATGCGGCGACCATACGATCAACCTTCGGTCAGATTAGCGGATTGACGATCGCAACCTGCGGCGACATCAAACATTCGCGCGTCGCGGGGTCTGGCGCCCGGCTTTTGACCAGGCTCGGCGCGAAGGTTCGGTTCGTCGGGCCAGTGCATCTAATGCCGCTAACTGACGAGTTCCCGGATATCGCGCGCGCTGATACATTGAGAGAAGGACTAAAAGACGCCGATGTGGTCATGGGGCTGCGCATGCAGTTCGAACGCATGGGCGCGAATACACCTTCTGCTGCTAAAGGATATTATGAAGAATTCGGTCTCACCCATGAGACCCTAAAACTCGCCAAGCCTGACGCCAAAATCATGCACCCCGGACCGATAAACCGGGGCGTCGAAATCGAAGGCGCGCTTGCCGACGATCCAAAACGCTCATTAATCTTGCACCAGGTCTTTTACGGCGTCGCGACACGTATGGCGTGTCTGGATGCGCTACTCACCTCGGAGGGATAATATGACAAGCAATACAGTCCTGGTCAGCGGCGCTACCGGATTTGTCGGGCTGCATACGGTGATCCAACTCTTGCAGGCAGGCCACGTGGTGCGTGGCACATTGCGTTCACCCGGTCGCGAAGCGGAAGTCCGCGACAGCGTCGCGCGCCATGTTAACGCCGGCGACCGGCTGTCGCTGCATCGTTGCGACCTCACAATCGATACGGGGTGGAGCGAAGCCGTGGCGGGTTGTGACTATGTCCTTCATGTCGCCTCGCCTTTTATTATTGGCACGCCCAAGCATGAAGACGAGCTGATCATTCCTGCGCGCGACGGCGCTCTGCGGGTCTTGCGCGCGGCGGCCGGCGCGGGTGTCAAACGAACAGTCATGACCTCTTCAGTGGCGGCAATTTCGGCTGGTCATGGGCGCGACACACCGCATATTTTCAATGAGAGCGATTGGTCGGTAATCGACAGCCCGGAAATCGGCGCCTATGAAAAATCGAAGACCATTGCAGAACGCGCCGCCTGGGATTTTGTAAAAACTGACGACTCGGGAATGGAGCTGGCGGTCATCAATCCAGGCGCCGTGCTCGGACCAATCCTGAATGCGGACGCCGGTACATCAGGCGAACTCATCCGTCAGCTCATGGCGCGCGCCATGCCCGCATGCCCAAAGATCGGATTTTCCTGCGTTGATGTTCGCGACGTCGCCAGCGCGCACCTCGCCGCCATGACGCCTCCCGAAGCCGCCGGCAAGCGGTTCATTTGCGCCATAGAATTCACCTGGATGAGTGAAATTGCGAAGATTCTTGCCGAACGCTTTGGTAAAGACGGATACAAAATTCCGACCGGGGAATTGCCAAACTGGATTCCGCGACTCATGCAGCATTTCAATCCGGTATTGAAACAGATCGTTCCCGGTCTTGGGAAGCGGCGAGATTATGACAATTCACAAATCAAAAATCTACTCGGCTGGAAACCACGCTCGCTGAAGGAAATGTCAATTTCCATGGCGGAGAGCATGATCGAGTTCGGCGTCGTTTAGGAGCGATTGATGACAAAATTCGAGTACTAATATAGATTTATTCCTAACTATATTTAGGAGATCTATACCATGAACGATGAACTTTATAACAAATTTGGAAACGAGCGAATCAGTGATAGGCAAGTCGATGAGTTAATTGGTCTTGCAAAAGGAATCGCCGCTGACGGATTAATCAACACTAAAGAAGTTGAATTCCTCCAGAAATGGCTCGGCGCCAATCTACATATAACCCACCATCCGATGATTCATACTTTATTTGGTCGTGTGACTGAAGTTCTGGAAGACGGAATAGTCGATGAGGATGAGAAAACGGAATTGTTAGATACACTAAACGCATTATCTAGCCGTGATTTTGAGCTAGGTGAAGCTATGAAAGCTACAACCCTGCCTTTGTGTGATCCCGCACCCGAATTATCCTTTCTAAACAAGCGATACGCATTTACTGGCACATTTTTGTTCGGAAAAAGAAAAGCATGCGAAACCTCTGTACATGCGCGCGGTGGGGAAACAGGTGCAATAACAAAAAAAACCAATGTGCTTGTAATCGGCACTTACGCTACTGACTCCTGGAAACACTCTTCGTTTGGTAAAAAAATTCTCAAAGCATGCGAGTATCGCGATAATGGCATACCAATAAGTATTGTTTCCGAAGAGCATTGGGTAAAATTTTTGTAATGATAATGTACTTCCTCCCCCTTATCCTAGGCTACCTTCTCGGCTCCATCCCGTTTGGTCTTGTGCTGACGAAAATGGCGGGGCTCGGCGACATTCGCACCATCGGCTCCGGTAATATCGGTGCGACGAATGTTCTACGCACTGGCCGGAAAGACCTCGCAGCCGCCACGCTCCTGCTCGACGGCGGCAAAGGGGCGATCGCCGTTGGCGTCGCTGTATTGCTCGGATGGAGACCGGAGATCGCGGGAGCCGCGGCTTTCCTTGGTCATCTCTTTCCAGTCTGGCTCAAATTTAAAGGCGGCAAGGGCGTCGCGACTTTCATCGGCGTTCTGCTCGCAATTCATCTCGTCGCTGGATTATTTGCTTGCGCCACCTGGTTGGCGAGCGCAGCGGTCACACGGTATTCGTCACTTTCGGCGCTTCTTGCCGCCTCGGCCGCTCCTCTCATAATGTTTGCTGTGGGCAAGCCCTTCGCCGCCGGCGCGGTTTTATTCATGACCGCCCTCGTCATTATCCGGCACGCGTCCAACATCCTTCGCTTATTTGCTGGAGCCGAACCTAAAATCGGCCAGAAGTCATAATTTACAAAAGCTTGCTCGTTCGATGCGACACGACTTATGGTTGCGCGAACGATGAGGCAGAGACTATGCGCGTGCTAGACGAAAGCGAACGGCTCGACTGGTTACAACTGGTTCGTACTGAGACTATTGGACCCATCACTTTTCGCCGGCTACTCGCACGCTATGGCTCAGCACGCGCCGCATTAGATGCTCTCCCTTCGATCAACCGCTCAATGGGCCGTAAAACACTTTTACGGCCGCCCGATCGCGACAGCATAGAAGAAGAAATGAGTCGCGCCCATTCAATCGGGGCCCGTTTCATAGCGGCAGGGGAACCAGATTACCCTGAACCCCTCGCTGCTTTACCTGATAGACCGCCGCTGATTTCTATTCGCGGGCATGCTGCTCTTTTTGACAAACCAGCAGTCGCCATCATTGGCGCACGCAATGCATCTGGTGTCGGACGAAAGATCGCACGGACTTTGGCCACAGATTTGGGCGCCGCCGGCGTGGTTGTCTCATCAGGACTTGCGCGCGGCATTGATGGCGTTGCTCACGCCGCCTCGTTAGACACAGGAACCATCGCAGTTGTCGCCGGCGGTGTGGACGTTGTTTACCCGCCTGAACATGACACATTGATGGCGCAAATTGCCGAACAAGGTCTCATTCTTTCTGAGCGCTTGATCGGGTATCAACCAACCGCACGGGATTTTCCACGTCGCAATCGACTGATCTCCGGTATTTCGCGCGGAGTGGTGGTCGTTGAAGCGGCGGCAAAATCGGGCACTCTCATCACAGCGCGATTTGCTCTCGAGCAAGGCCGAGACGTGTTTGCCGTCCCCGGTTCGCCTTTGGACCCGAGATGCCAGGGCGCCAACCGCTTGATTCGGGACGGCGCGGCTCTCGTAGAACGCGCTGAAGATATTCTTGACGCCCTCGCCGCGCAGACCCGCCATGTCTACGAACCCGATTATCCGAATCTTTTTGACTGGGATGAATCGCGCAGCGACGACTCTTCGAAAGGGAGTGATCACGCGATCATTGACCTGCGCGCGCGAATTTTCGAATTGCTGAGCTATACGCCCTTGCATCGCGACGAGATTTTCAAGGATCTCGACGCCCCCGCCGGCTATCTCGCCGACGCCTTACTCGATCTAGTGCTATCGGGAGAGGCCGAAGAGCAGCCGGGTGGGAGATTTTCACGCACAACAGATTAGCACCCCCGAAAGAACGCTCAGCCCTTGATATCTTGCGCCCTCGATCGGGCCTCTTCATACGCACGGCGTAATAAATTACTCAGTTGATCCAATCCGCACGCGTTGGCGAGGGTCTCCATCTCACGTATCATTTCTTCGATATATGCGGCGGTTTGCGCACCATTCGCGTGCTTGGTGTGCGCTGCCGAGATGCACTCACCGATATCATCGATATGTTTAGGCGATTTTTTTCTTGAGGCTGACATTCATTCTCTCCGAATCAACGGGAATCAATATTGCTTGAAGATTAGTACCACAACTTATGGTAGTGTCATAATCCGTTACTGTATCACAAGTTGCATTCTCCACAGAGAGCCCGGTTGACAGACCCCCCACACCCAACGCACCTTCCCGCGCCAATAATCAAGCGCGAAGCGTTCGCTGAGGTTTTTCCCTTATATGCAAGTTGTCATCGTTGAATCGCCCTCCAAGGCAAAGACCATAAACAAATATCTTGGCTCCGACTTCAAGGTGCTGGCCTCATACGGCCATATCCGTGACCTGCCCTCTAAGGATGGTTCTGTTCAACCGGATCAGGATTTTGCGATGACGTGGGAACTCGACTCGGGTTCGCGAAAACGCGTCAACGAGATTGCCGCCGCTGTAAAAGGCGCCGAGCGATTGATATTAGCAACTGACCCTGATCGCGAAGGCGAAGCGATTTCGTGGCATTTGCTTGAGGTCCTCGCTCAGAAAAAAGTTCTGAAAGACGTCAAAGTCGATCGGGTTGCCTTCAACGCCATCACCAAGACAGCTGTTTTAGAGGCCATGTCGCATCCGCGCGCGATTGATCAGGACCTTGTCGATGCATACCTCGCCCGACGCGCCCTCGACTATCTGGTCGGCTTTACCCTTTCACCGGTGCTTTGGCGAAAATTGCCGGGCTCACGTTCAGCCGGCCGGGTGCAGTCTGTTGCATTGAGACTGATTTGCGAGCGCGAACTCGACATCGAAAAATTCATCGCGGAAGAATACTGGACCGTCGCAGCAAATGCCTGCTCCGGGGCCAATCCGCCATTTGAAGCGCGCCTCGTTTCTTTGAATGGTGAAAAGCTTAAAAAATTCTCGCTCACGACCCAAGATGACGCAATGGCGGCGAAACACGCCGTTGAAGCAGCACAATTTACAGTCGGCGCGGTTGAGGCCAAGCCGGCAAAACGAAATCCACCACCTCCGTTCACCACCTCCACTCTCCAGCAGGAAGCCTCTCGTAAACTCGGCTTCAACGCCGCGCGCACCATGCGCACCGCACAACGCCTTTATGAAGGTGTCGATATTGGCGGAGAGACCACCGGGCTGATCACCTATATGCGGACCGACGGCGTCGATATGGCGCCAGAAGCCGTACACGATGCACGCGCGGCGATTGGGTCCGCGTTTGGCGGTGATTATGTCCCGCCAAGTCCTCGCTTTTATAAAACAAAAGCCAAGAACGCCCAGGAAGCGCACGAATGTATCCGCCCAACCTCATTCTCGCGTCTGCCATCCAAGTTGCGCGGACTCGATGACGACCAATATCGACTTTATGAACTGATCTGGAAACGCACCATGGCGTCGCAGATGGAAAGTGCACGGCTCGAAAACACAGTAATTGACATTCTGTCAACGGATCGAAAGACGGGCCTTCGAGCAACAGGGTCGGTCATTCTTTTTGACGGCTTCCTCAAGCTCTATGAAGAGGGACGCGACGACACTGAAAACGAGAAAGGATCGGGCGTGTTACCGAAGCTTTCTGTTGGCGCTATGGCGGATATTTCCGACGTCGCCGCCGATCAACACTTCACACAACCGCCGCCGCGTTTTTCAGAAGCAAGTCTCGTAAAGAAGCTCGAAGAGCTCGGCATCGGCCGGCCTTCGACCTACGCCTCGATCCTGTCGGTTCTGCGAGACCGCGGCTATGTGGAGATGGACAAGAACCGCTTCGTGCCGGATTCGAAGGGCCGCATCGTCACCGCTTTTCTTGAGAACTTTTTTGGCAAATATGTGGAGTACGATTTCACGGCCGATTTGGAAGGCGCCCTCGATCAGATTTCAGCAGGCGAAGCTGATTGGAAATCGTTTCTGCACGATTTCTGGAAAGAGTTTCACGCGGTTGTTGAGGACACAGCCGAACTTCGCATCACCGACGTGCTTGAAGCGCTCAATGTGGCGCTTGGGCCCCATATTTTCCCGCCCAAGGACGACGGAGGCGACCCCCGCGGTTGCCCTTCCTGCGATGACGGACGCCTTTCCCTCAAGACCGGGAAGTTTGGCGCCTTTATCGGTTGCTCTAATTATCCGGACTGCAATTTCACGCGTCAGCTCTCCACCAGTGGGAATGAGAATGGCGACGCCGATAGCGGTGATCGTGTTTTGGGCGTGCATCCTGACAACGGGCTCGAAGTCAGCCTGCGGGTCGGGCGATTTGGTCCCTATTTTCAACTCGGCGAACAGGAAAAGGGATCAAAAGAAAAACCCAAGCGCGCGAGCGTGCCGAAAGGCTGGAACATTGACGATGTTGATCTCGAACGGGCCTTGATGTTGCTCGCGCTGCCGCGCGAGATCGGCGCGCACCCGGAAGATGGTGAACCCATAATCGCCGCTATTGGTCGCTTTGGGCCTTATGTGAAGCATGGCAAAATCTATGCAAACCTTCCATCGGTCGAAGAGGTTTTCGAGGTTGGTATTAACCGCGCTGTGACACTCATCGCGGAAAAGTTCGCCAACCCGCGTGGTCGCCAGGCGGCGAAACCGTTACGTGAATTGGGCGCCCACCCTACTTCCGGCGACCCCGTAAACGTCTTTGACGGTCGTTATGGGCCTTACGTTAAACACCAGAAAATTAATGCGACATTGCCTCAGGGAATCGACCCGCAGGGTGTCACACTGGAAGAAGCGCTTGTACTGATCGCCGCTAAGGAAAAGAAAAAGCCCGCCAAGAAAAAGGCCACAAAGAAGAAAGCGACGAAGAAAAAAACGACTAAAAAGGCGACAAAGAAAGCAACGAAAAAGACCGCAAAAAAGGCCGTAAAAAAAGCAGCGAACTAACACCACTCCTGCGCCTGTTTTACATTGTCAGGATAGCATCAAACCGTTAATCGGCCAACGGCTGGTCGAATTTCAACCCCGCCTCATATCTGTCTTTCCAAACGACCGACGCAGCTACGTATTCAGTTGATCCAGGTGGTTGCAGCATAACTCTATCGGTCAATTTCTCAGCGCCTTGCAGCGATATTTTGATGCCCGATGCGCTAAAATTACTCATAATGCAACCGAGCTGTTCGCCGTGTGCTAAAATGACAAACCCAAATTGAAAGGATGGAGACCGCGGCGAACGAGGCGAACGAGGCGAACTTCTCTCAGCCGGTCGGTCAAACAAATAACCGACTTCTACACACCGCTTATTGGCTATGGAATGAATTTTCGATCGCATTGGGAGCACCTAAACACATTTTTAGCTCCCCGCTAGAAAATGACCCTGATGGAAGAGTCTTACTATTTGGTTGATACTGAAACCATATTCTGTTGTTCAGTGACATTCTTTTTCACACCCGCAATCGCACGTTGATCTCAACTCTTGAGATTCGTAAAAGCAGCAAAAGACAACCGTTCTGTTTCTTCGTTTTTTCAGAAATTGGTTATCAGCGTGAGGGAATGACCGCCCCTCAAGCCTCATCAAAATCAATTTTCATATGCGAATGCCGCTTTTAGAGACCACTTCGAGCGTTTAAACGTAACCCATGTTTACAAAGTTCTTCCATGAGCTGAAGTCAGCCGACCTTCCGGTCTCTTTGCGCGAGTATCTAACGCTCATTGAAGCCATGGATGCCGACCTGGCGAACCGACGGATCGAAGACTTCTATTACCTTTCGCGCGCCACCCTCGTCAAAGACGAGCGCAACCTCGATAAGTTCGACCGTATTTTTGGCCATGTTTTCAAAGGGCTTGAAACTGTCGGGGAAGACCTCGCCGGTGAAATTCCTGAAGACTGGCTAAAGCTTATGACAGAGCGTTACTTCACTGATGAAGAAAAACGCGAAATCGAAGCGCTTGGCGGTTGGGACAAACTTATGGAGGCGCTTAAAAAACGTCTCGACGAGCAAAAAAAACGTCATCAGGGCGGGTCGAAGTGGATTGGAACCGGGGGGACCTCCCCCTTCGGATCCGGTGGTTATAATCCGGAAGGTATACGCATTGGCGATGAAGGCCGACGCCAGGGGCGCGCTGTCAAAGTCTGGGAAAAACGCGAATACAAAAATCTCGACGATCAAGTCGAACTCGGGACGCGCAACATAAAAGTCGCATTACGCCGGTTGCGCCGCTTCGCGCGCAAAGGGGCGCCTGATGAATTTGATCTCGACAGCACGATTGACGCCACTGCGCGCGCCGGTTTTCTCGATATCAAAATGCGGCCAGAACGGCGCAACGCCATCAAGGTGTTATTATTTTTTGATGCTGGCGGATCAATGGATCCTTACATTCGTGTCTGCGAAGAACTGTTTTCCGCGGCGCGCGCCGAATTCAAACACATGGAATATTTCTATTTCCACAACTGCCTATATGATTATGTATGGAAAGATAATAATCGTCGCTGGACGGATAAAATCCCGACCTGGGAGGTTCTTCACACTTATCCGCAAGATTACAAAATAATTTTTATCGGCGACGCCTCGATGAGCCCTTATGAGATCACCGTGCCGGGTGGATCGGTGGAATATTTCAACGAGGAAGCGGGCGCCGTATGGTTTAAACGTCTGTTGGATGTCTATGAAAGAGCTGTCTGGCTTAACCCAATTCAGGAAAATAGCTGGCAGTATGTCGCATCGCTCCAACTTGTCAGAAACCTCTTTGGTGAACGTATGTACCCGCTCACGCTTTCCGGAATCGACAAGGCCATGAGCGAATTAAAACGGTAATTGTCTACGGTATATTCGGCTAGCGCCATTCCGGTTTCAACTGAATCAGGAATAGCGCTAGAGTCTTTTTTGCGCGTTTCCTTAATCGGAAAACCGCGAACCACTTTTCCTCGGAAACGCTCTAGCAGAGTAAGAACCGTGACGACTACCCCGCTATCACACAACTTAAGATTACTGTGTGGACGCAGATTGGAAGCCTCTGGCCTATAGGTTGCTTCATTTCAACGAGGGGCGTTCCCGTAGATGTCTCACCTCCCCAACAAGGGCTGAAATATAACCCCTCAACGTATTCAATAACGCCTCGCGGGCCGCAGGGTCACGATGATCGGGACCGACAAGCGTCTCCGCTTTTTCACACAAATCACCCACAGTCCATGCGCCGATTCCGCGCGATGCTCCCTTAAGGGCATGCGCCGCGTCAATCCACTCTTCATCAGCTTGGTGCGGATCGAGAAGCCGCAGCCATTTATCGACCTGCTTTTCAAAGATCGTCAGAATTTCATCCCGTAATTCATCATCACCCGCGACATATTTCTCGAGATGATCCAGGTCGATTAAAGAGACATTCAGCACGGCCCGCCACTCCACTGTAAATCACCCTAAACTCAAACTTACGCGCCTCCTGCTTCGAGAATGTTAAAATTCTTGCGGCTAAGATCACCAAACCGTTAACGAAGAAATGCCGCCCCTTCACAAAAGGAGCGGCATTGAAAGACTGGCCGAAGCCCACAGCGAACAGCCAAATGTAATTTTCGTTACTTAGGTTCACCCTTTTCGGCGGTCTCTTCTATAACTTCAGCTTCAGCTTCGGCTTCTTCGGCTGCAGCTCCAATTTTACCCATAATATTTTCTTCAGCATCCGTGGCTTCTTCAACGGCAGCGTCAACGGTTTCTTCAACGACAGCCTCCGCATCCTCAACTACTTCGGCGCCGGCGCTCTTCACTTCTTCAACTACGTCCGTTGCAGGCAAATCAAGTTCATCTGCAGCATCACTGGTTGCCTCAACAACATCCGACACTGAACCGGCCGTATCAGCGGCTTCTACTTCCAGCGCTTCACCCTCAACAGTCGTTTCGAATGTTGCATCGCCAGCCGCGTCCATGACATCATCGACAGCGCCCGACGCCGCAGAATCTTCAACTGCATCGGTTGCCATTTCTTCTGTCGCTATTGCATTTTCTTCCGTGGTCGTACCGCCCATTAATCTCATAAGTCCAATAATGACCGCCAAAGCCACGGTTATAACGAGAAGGATTCTCAACATGATGTCCCCTTCCTTTCCCTTTGCTTGATGATTGCCGCCGACGTCCCCGGCCATCGCCTACCACGATGTAACCCTGTTACGACAAACGCATTGTGATAGCGGTTTTCAGAAATATGGTAAACAGCTATTTATAGGAATTCCTATCATCGAGCGCCCCGGAAAAACGAGGATTTTATGCATTTAGGCGATTGTACGCACGCTGAGCCCCCCACGAGCGCCAAAACTGCGCTTTTCGGAGGAGCAGCAAAATGACCGAAAACTCAGTTTTTATTGGCAAAAGCGCGAAGCCCGAATCCCTTGATCTGAAATATGCGAACCGTCACGGTCTGGTCGCCGGCGCTACCGGCACAGGAAAAACAGTCACATTGCAGATCCTCACTGAAGGGTTTTCCCAAGCTGGCGTCCCGGTTTTCCTAGCCGATGTAAAAGGTGATCTCGCTGGGCTCTCCCGACCAGGCGTATTCAAGGATTTTCTTCTGCAACGGGCCCAGACCGTCGGCCTCAGCCCCTATGAACCAAAAGCCTTCCCGGTTGTTTTTTGGGACCTATACGGTCGACAAGGGCGCCCCATTCGCACGACAGTCATGGAGATGGGCCCTCTTCTTCTGGCCCGCCTGCTTGGCCTCAACGAAACACAAGAAGGCGTCCTGACTTTGGCTTTCCGGCGTGGCGATGACGAAGGTTTGCTTTTGTTGGAGTTGGAAGATCTTCGCGCACTTCTCGTCAATGTGGCCGAACGCGCGAGCGAACTATCGGGTGAATATGGCCATGTATCAAAAGCATCTGTCGGCGCCATACAACGTAGGCTTCTGACCCTCGAGGAGCAGGGTGCGGAGGAATTTTTCGGCGAACCGGCACTCGATCTAAACAACCTTTTACGAACCGACGATGATGGCATGGGCATTGTCAACATTTTCGCCGCTGACAAGCTTATGCAATCTCCTAAGCTCTACTCCACTTTTCTTCTCTGGTTGTTATCGGAATTGTTCGAAGAACTCCCGGAAGTGGGTGATGCGCGGTATCCTTGGTTCGTTCAGGCGACGATGATGTCACTCCAAAAATGGTCATGATCAGCGGCAAGTGGCGCGCCATCTCAAATGAAAATCGTCGGTTCGCAATCCTTATGGGGAGCATGGCGGCGACGATACTGGTAGCGTTCGGTCTTGGCGCACTCTTAAGAACGCCGCCATTAGCGCAATTGACATTCTCAGTAGCCGGCGCTTTTTATGGCGTCGCCGCCACCCTTCCGCTTCTCGGGTTCCTTGTGTGGTTTTCAAAAACCCGGTTGAGAGTGTTTGTTGATTTTCGTCAATCTCAGATCGAATTATTCGCGAATATCGGCATTTCATTCACACCCCTTAGGATCGTTTTATTAGCGACCGGCGCAGGAATAAGTGAAGAATTTCTTTTTCGCGGCGTTCTTCAATCTGCAATTGATCCCTTATGGGCCGCGATCATCGTTCCCAATATTTTGTTTGGAATGCTGCATGCGCGCACACTCCTTTACGCCGTCACCGCCGGTTTGGTGGGCATTTATTTGGCTGTCGCTTTTGCGCTGACCGGCAATCTGTTGGCGCCCGTCTTAACACATATACTCTACGACCTGGTCGCACTCGAATATACGCGCCGCGCCATAATTAAATATCTCAGCTCTCAACCTTATCCTAATAAACGCGGTTAAACGAACCGGCCATTTGCTGCGCCAAATATATGGCTGACGGTTTCTCCGTCGTCCGCTAACGGTAGAATGACACTGCGAAGAAGAACGCGCCGTCCATCGTATAGCGTTACGTCTTCGTCGGAAAATATGGGCGCCCGGTCCAACACCACTTCTTCCATCTGGCGGGTCGCTTTTTCTAATAGTGTCATTTCGCATTCACGAGCGCCTGAAAGAAAAACATTGGAGTAATGCGACAGCTGATCGCCAAGGAAGATGAAATACGGAAACCCCCGACTTCGGCGCCAATCCACCGCATAACACCAGGCCCAATCGTCACCGAGATCGGTCGCCTGCATCGATCGCCAATCCGGAAGCGGGCCCCGTATTAAACTGGCCCAAACCTCGTAAACCCTTCGCGTCTGGCGACGTTCATGGATACGCTCTTGCGTGGAAGATCTTTCGAGAACGCTTGCCCGCATTATGCTCTCTCCTCTCGATCCTGGCATCTGGGAACGAGACAATCGTGTCACACCCGCATGAACACAAAATTTGGGCTTTGAGGGGCATTTGAGAAAAATCCTCTCGAATTGCGTGAAAACCTACGTCATACGAGGGGTGACGGGCTTATCGACGCGCCCTATAAGGTCTGAAATCCATCTTGGCGTGAGGTATTTTAATGTCCGGCTTATTCATGATTCTCGGTTTTTTTGTGTTTTTGGGGGCTCTGAACATCATTGAAAAAGGGCGTATAGACTGACACCGCATTCTCGCTGGCTCTTGATCCGGCGCAAATGAGGCGCAAGTACCATCCCAGCGCCGTGACCCGCTGCAACTGTAAGCGAAGAACGGCGAAACTCGATACCGGAGCGCCATGACCATCGACGTCGTCGCAGACATCTCCTTTACCATCCTCGGTCTCGCCCTCTTATTATTTGCGGGCGACCTGCTGGTGCGCGGCGCCGTTGCGCTTGCCGCCGCTCTAAAAATACCGACGCTTGTCATCGGCCTGACGATCGTCGCCTTCGGGACATCGGCCCCCGAGATGGTCGTCTCAATCCAAGCCGTCCTCTCGGGAAACGCAGGAATCGCGATCGGCAACATCATCGGCTCCAACATCGCCAATATATTCCTGGTGCTGGGAATTCCTGCGATCATTTATCCCATCTCTGCGCATGTAAAAGGTCTGCGCCGCCACGGTGTCGTCATGGCTGTCTCAACCGTCGTTTTCGCAATGATCGCTTATAGTTCCGGGGTGCTGGATCGCCCCGTCGGAGCGGCGCTTTTCGCCGGCATCATTCTTTATATTGCCTATATGTTCGTGCGGGCATTGCGGGGCGCGGATGACGAACCCGTCCTCGACGAAGTCGAGGATTACGCGCAATTAACAGGGGTCTCGCTCAAGACTGTAGTTTTCATCGTCATTGGCCTCATGGGCTTACCGTTAGGGGCGCATCTCCTGGTGACACACGGCTCAGCGCTTGCCGCTAACCTTGGGGTCCGTGAGGAAGTGATTGGTTTGACAATCGTAGCATTCGGCACCTCCCTACCTGAACTCGCCACGGTGTTGTCGGCAGCCTTTCATCGCAAGTCCGATGTTGCGATCGGCAATGTCGTCGGATCTAATATTTTTAATATCCTGGCGGTCGGCGGCGCAGCTGGCTTAACAGGCACAGTGTATTTCAAACCCACGACATTGGAGATCGATATTCCCGTGATGATCGTGGCGGCGGCTGTGTTATTTTACTTCATCCTCTCGCGTCGCGACATTGGCCGCGTAATGGGGCTGGTGATGACGGCCACCTATTTGGGCTTCATTATCGCATTGATGTTTTTTGGAGAAGGGGCCCCCCATTGAACCCGAAAGACGCCAGGGCCGGTACAGCTCTGGTCACAGGAGCCGGCAAACGTCTGGGCCGCGCCATGGCGCTCGCTCTGGCTGATCACGGATATGATGTCGCCGTCCATTACCAGTCTTCGGCAAGCGACGCACAAGAGGTGGCGCAACGCATCCGGGAGAAAGGTCGGCGCGCTGCTCTGGTTCAGGCTGACCTGTCTCGTGAAGACGAAACTGCGGGATTGATCAACGCAGCGACCGCAGCTCTCGGCCCCCTTACCGCCCTGGTCAATTCAGCCTCCCTCTTCGAAGCGGACGATATCCAATCCATGACCCGCGCCAGCTGGGATAAGCATATCGACGCGAACCTTCGGGCCCCGGCAAAACTCTCTCAGGACTTCGCCGATCAGGCGATGCCGGGTGTCGACAGCTTGATCATCAATATTATTGACCAGCGCGTTTGGAAACTGACGCCGCAATTTCTCTCTTACACGATCTCAAAAGCGGGATTGCTGACACTGACCAAAACCCTCGCTCAAGCGCTGGGCCCGAAAGGCGTGCGAGTCAACGCGATTGGACCCGGCCCGACACTTCGCAATGCCCGCCAATCCGATGAGGATTGGCGCAGACAAAACGAGGCGACCATTCTTGGACGCGGTGCAACGCCGGATGACATTGTCGGCGCGTTGATTTATCTACTCAGCGCTCACGCCGTTACCGGCCAGATGATTGCCGTCGATGGCGGCCAGCACCTGGCTTGGCAAACCCCCGACGTATTAGTGAACGAATAGATCATGACCCACAGACAATCGAGCGAAGTCACGCCCCTTCCCCGCACCACGAGCGCGCCCCAACGTAAGGTGTTTTTGAAGGGGCTGGTCATCGACGCCTATATCGGCGCGTATGACTATGAGCAGAACGCGCCCCAACCATTGCGCATTGATCTCGAAATCAGTGTTGTCGAACCCACAAACCCCGCCTCAGATCGGCTGGAGGACGTGGTCTGCTACAACAAGCTCATGCAAGGCATAAAAGCAATCATTGCTGAAGGGCATATCAAGCTGATTGAGACGCTTGCGGAGCGTATCGCCGACCTCGCTTTATCGCATCACATGGTGTTGTCTGTTTCGGTCCGTATCGAAAAACCGGGCGCAATGGAGGAAGCAGAATGTGCAGGCGTTGAAGTGATACGGGTCAAAAACTGATAATGAATAATCGTTCAACTGTCGGCGTCAAAAACAGCTTCCTGATCCAAAGGTTCAGGACGAAATTCACGCGCTGTCACGAAGACCGTTCTGACGACACCACCCAGCCCCACAAAAATCAAAATCCAGCCTATAAGGACTAAAACCGCAAAGACTGCGCCGGAGCCCCCCTGTTGCAAGACCGAGATCGAGGGTTTGTCGGGTTTGGTGAAGACGGTTACGGTCTGCCCGACGGTGTAGTTGGGCATGTCCATGCCCGAGAAGCGAGCTGTAAAAAAGCGTATCCGCCGTGATTGATAGTTATGTCCATCCACAAAATAAGCGTAACGGATAGCGGCCTTAGGGTGATCGCCGTCAATATCTTGGCCCAAGACAACGCCATCGGTCGACGGCCATGTCAGGCTAGCGTGGGCGCGCCCAAAGTCCTTCACGGCGAAGTTCACGAGGACGGCGCCCATGATAGCGAACGCTATGAAAACGCTCAAAACAACTGAAATTTCCGTTTTTTTTCCGAGTCGCGGTTCCATTCGGCCCAGCACTTCGCAATTTGTTTGGCGAATCCTATGGTGAGGACAATGAACGCATGGTTAAAAGTCAATCTATGGAGAGAGCGCCCCCGCTATCTGACGATCTGGTGACCGCCCGCGAAGGCGGCGCTGCATTGATCGCTGATTATGTGAAACGCCTACCGGAAAAGCCGGGCGTCTATCGGATGATCGGCGAGAAAGGCGATATTCTTTATGTGGGCAAAGCCAAAAGCCTGAAGCGTCGCGTTTCAAGTTACGCTCAGGCCAGCGGCCACTCAAACCGGATCCTGCGCATGATCTTTGAGACACGCGCCATGGAATTCATCGTAACAGAATCCGAAATCGAAGCGCTTTTGCTTGAAGCCAATCTGATTAAACAGCTTAAGCCGCGCTACAATGTTATCCTTCGCGACGATAAATCCTTTCCTTTCATCCTGATCGCTGGTGATCATGCGATACCCCAAATCCTAAAACACCGCGGTGCGCGCAAACGCCCTGGAGACTATTTTGGCCCGTTCGCCTCCGGGGGCGCGGTCAATCGCACATTGAATACATTACAAAAGGCTTTCTTGGTACGGAGTTGCAATGACAGTGTTTACGAATCCCGCACCAGACCATGCCTTCTTCATCAAATCAAACGGTGCTCGGCGCCATGCGTTGGGTTGATAAGCGAAAAGGATTACGCGGGACTCATCGCGGACGCATCGGTGTTTCTGAAAGGAAAAAACAACACGATCCAGGCGACATTATCGGATCAAATGGAACGAGCAGCAAAGGAACTAGACTTTGAGGGGGCCGCCATTCTGCGAGATCGCATACGCGCTTTGAGCTATGTACAGGCCAGCCAAAACATAAATTCCGGTGCGGTTTTTGACGCCGATATTTTTGCCGTTCATTCTGATAGCGGACAAAGTTGTGTTCAAGTATTCTTCTTCCGTGGAGGGCAGAATTGGGGCAATCACGCATATTTTCCAAGACATGACAAAGAAGACGAGACAGCGGTAATTCTCGATGCGTTCATCGCACAATTTTATGACACACGAGAGGCGCCGCCGAATATCCTCGTGAGCACCCTCCCTCTGCAAACGGCACTTTTGACGGAGGCTCTCAGTTTGCGCGCCGGACGACGGGTTGCTATCAGCTCGCCTTCGCGGGGTGAAAAGCGAAAAGTGGTCGATGCAGCACTCATGAACGCGCGCGAAGCGCTGAGCCGGCGACAATCCGAGTCGGCTAGCCAGATCCGAAATTTGAAAGCTCTGGGTGAAGCCCTGCACCTGAATGGACCCCCTGAGCGCATCGAGGTCTATGACAATTCCCATATTCAAGGGTCGAACGCGGTCGGTGCGATGATCGTCGCCGGCCCTGAAGGCTTTACGAAAAATCAATATCGAAAATTCAACATCAAAACCGAGGCGCTCACCCCTGGAGACGATTATGGCATGATGCGCGAAGTCTTAACCCGTCGGCTTGCGCGGCTTGTCAAAGAAGATCCCGACCTTGTTGTCTGGCCAGATCTGATCCTTCTGGATGGCGGCGCAGGCCAGCTTTCCACTGCGATAGAGGTGATGCGCGAGCAAGGCGTCGAAGTCGGCGCCAACGGTATCGCCATCGCGGCTGTCGCAAAAGGACGGCGCGAAGACGATATGGGACGCAAAACCGCTGACCGCACAGCAGGCGCCATCGGCGAGCAAATCTTCTTGCCCGGCCAGGCGGCTTTCACTTTGGAGCCCCGTGACCCCGCATTATATTTTATCCAACGCCTTCGCGATGAGGCGCACCGTTTCGCGATTGGCGCGCATCGTGCAAAACGCAAGAAGGCCATCGTCACAAACCCGCTTGACGCCATCCCGGGTGTCGGAGGGAAGCGTAAACGCGCGCTCTTAAATCACTTCGGATCCGCGAAGGCCGTCTCCGGCGCCAAGACGCAAGACCTTGCCGCGGTCAATGGTGTCTCAAATGCGCTCGCGCATAGAATCTATGACCATTTTCACGGAGATTGAAGAGATTGAAAAGCGATCACCGATCACTGGGATTACCGATTCATGACGTACGAAAATAGTCTTTCCCTCAATTACAATCTTGAAAACCCCAAACTCATCCGCTCCCAATATTCCATTCATACGGAGTATTTGGGATGTCTCGTTGTAAGAAACGGCAGGAAATCCGCGCTTTAACGGCGCCCATTTGTTCTCCTCAGCGAAACCCGGCCCGTGAGAGGGTCAAGAGATCGCTGGGTTGCGGCCCAAAATTCGCCGCACTTGTTAGGCTTGATGCGATTTCAACGTGAGCACATGCAAGACTGCACCTGCCACGAATATCAGTCTCTAAGCGAGTATGGAGCGGATGTTCAAGGACCCGCGCATCTTTCAGATCCTCGCCCTTTCCGGGCTGTTGGCCTTTGGTTGGGGCATCCGGGCGTTCGAAATATCGCCATTGCATGTGGCGGCCGTAGTCGCAACGGCGCTTATCGTTCAGTCGCTAGGGTCGCTTCTGAACGCAGTTCGTTTTGACATGAAAAGCCCGCTCATCACCGCGCTCTCGATCAGCCTCCTATTGCGCGCGGACGTCCTATGGCCGCTCGCCGCCGCCGCCGCCATTGCGATCGGTTCAAAATTCACATTGAGGCTTCATGGCAAGCATATTTTTAATCCCGCAAATATCGGCATCGTGGCGATGGTGCTGGTCACAGACGCCGCATGGACCACGCCGGGTCAATGGGGAACAGTCCTTTGGCTGGCCGCGATACTCGTCAGCGCTGGATTCTTCGTGACCTATAGAGCCGCCAGATTAGATGTACCGGTCATTTTTCTCGGAATTTACGCCGTACTGCTCTTCACCCGCGCTCTTTGGCTTGGAGACCCCCTCGCTATTCCGCTCTTACAACTCGAAAACGGCGCGCTCATTCTGTTTGCGTTTTTCATGATATCCGACCCAAAAACCACCCCCGATGGACCGAAAGCCAGAGCGGTTTTCGCTGGCGCAATCGCGGTGCTCGCCTATATCCTGATCTATGAATTCTATATTGCGGATGGGCTTTTTTACGCACTCGCCATTATGACCGTCATTCGACCAATTGTTGAGATGCTTGATCCGGCGCCGACGTATAAATGGGGCGATGCAGTGGCGGCGCCCGGTTGGATACAATCCTTCGTCAACGCCAGTCGCCGATTGCATAAGCGCACCCCCTCGCCAACGCCCGATACATCCTTGGAAGGAAAATCTCGATGAAACGAACATTCCTCGCCGCCGCATCCGTCCTCGCCGCCCTTACCGTCACCGGCGGGGCGATTGCTTTTTGCGGTTTTTATGTCGCGAAAGCGGACACCAGTATTTTCAATAAAGCCTCCAAAGTCGCCATCGTGCGAGACGAAGACCGCACGGTCATCACCATGGCCAACGACTTTGAAGGCGAATTGAAAGAATTCGCCATCGTCGTTCCGGTGCCCGTCGTGCTGGAAGAGGAGCAGATCCACGTCACGGAAAACGCCATCCTCGACCACCTGGACGCCTATACGGCGCCGCGCCTCGTTGAATATTTCGATGAAGACCCCTGCATTCAGTATGACCGGATGGAAATGGTTATGGCGGCGCCCGCCATGCAAGATGACGCCGGCGCCATAAAAAAGAGCGCCGACAGTCTCGGTGTCACCATCGAAGCGCAATACACTGTCGGGGAGTATGACATTCTCATTCTTTCGGCCGAACAGTCTGACGGCCTCACAACATGGTTGATCGAAAACGGTTATAAAATACCCGACGGCGCGGAAAAAACACTCGCAAGCTACATCAAGCAGGGCACGAAATTCTTCGTCGCAAAGGTCAATCTCGACGAGCAGGCGCAAACCGGGCTGTCTTATCTGCGGCCATTGCAAATCGCTTTTGAATCCCCAAAATTCATGTTGCCAATCCGGCTTGGCACCCTGAACGCCAACGGCAAACAGGAGCTTTTCGTTTTCACGCTGACCCGCAAAGGCCGTGTCGAAACAACCAATTACAGGACAGTCAAACTCCCAACAAATATGGACGTGCCGCTTTATGTCAAAGACGATTTCGGCGCCTTCTACAAGGCGATGTTTGAAACCTCCGTACAAAAAGAGAATGAAAACGCCGTCTTCCTTGAATACGCCTGGGACATGAGCTGGTGCGACCCATGCGCCGCCGATCCTTTAACTGATGACGAACTTCAAGAACTCGGCGTCTACTGGGTCAATTCCATGAATACAGATGCGCAACGTCCCTCACGCCGCCCAACACCGCAGGGCCGTGACGTTTTTGTATCGCGATTGCATGTGAGTTATGATGCAAAGCATTTTCCTGAAGACCTCATGTTCAAAGAAACCGGCGATCGGTCCAATTTTCAGGGGCGATATGTAATGCGTCACCCATACACCGGTGAGGCAGAATGCGAAGCGGCGGCAGATTATCGTTCGACCTTGCCCAAACGTTATGAGCAGGAAGCGCAATCGCTCGCCAATCTTACCGGCTGGGACATTCAGGAAATCCGAGACCGGATGAACACCGAGGGTCAACCGTTTGAGGAACCGAAGAAAGAGCCCTGGTGGAAGCGTCTCTGGGGCAATGATACGAAGAAAGGCTGATCAAGCGCTGGCGCCAGTGGTCAAACGCAATTAAGACGGCCCCATGGCCAATTTCATCACGCTTTCGCGCATTGCGCTCATAATTCCATTTATCGCTGCTTTCCTGTCGGATACATCGTGGGGAATGACGGCTGCGTTGGTTATCTTCGCTCTCGCCAGTGTAACGGATTTTCTGGACGGGTGGGTCGCGCGTGCTCGCGGCGAGGTCTCAGCGCTTGGAGCAGCCCTTGATCCGTTAGCCGATAAGCTGCTCGTGGCGGCGGCGCTTCTTTTGCTCGTGCACGATGATGTCATTAAAGGTTTTGGGGTGATAGCGGCTCTTATTATTCTGCTGAGAGAAGTCGCCTTGATGGGGTTTCGCGAAGCGATGGTGCAATTCGGCGGCGTATTACCTGTGACGTCTCTCGCGAAATGGAAAACCACCGCGCAACTGATCGCCATCGCCGCGCTGATTGCTGCTGCTTCGGACGGCCTCATTGGTGAAGCCGCGCTGGCGCCGGCCAACGGGTTATTGTGGCTGGCGGCTTTTCTTACCTTTTGGACTGGCGCAGACTATGCCTGGTCAGCCGCACAATATCTGCGCAAACGAGACAAAAGTGATTGTTAGACCTGATGACTAAAAAACGCATAGAGATTGACGAGAACGCCCCCCACATCCTCGTGGTCGATGATGACGACCGCATTCGCACACTTCTTAAGCGTTATCTCACCGATAACGGCTTTCGCACCAGCGTCGCCGAAGATGCCGCTGAAGCCAGAAAACTCATCGCCGTGTTCGACTTCGATTTAATGATCCTCGACGTCATGATGCCTGGAGAAACTGGCTTCGAGTTCACACAAAAAGTACGCGCCGCTTCCAATATTCCGATCATGTTGCTGACAGCCCGAGGTCTCCCCGAAGATAGAATTCATGGCCTTGAGCGGGGCGCGGATGACTATCTACAAAAGCCATTTGAACCGCGCGAATTGTTGTTAAGGGCCGCGACCCTTATCCGACGCGCACAACCCTTCATGAAAGAACGCCAGGAACTCAAATTTGGTGACTGCATTTTTACTCCTGGAAGAGGTGAGTTGCGCCGGGCTGGCGACCTGATCAAACTCACGTCGAGCGAGCTCGCGCTGCTACGCGCACTCGCCCAAAAGCCTGGCGAAGCCATATCCCGTGAAGCCCTCGCTGAGAAGGCCTCTGCATCCATGGAGCGCTCTGTCGATGTCCAGGTCACACGATTACGCAAAAAACTTGAGGACGATCCGCGCACACCCATTTATCTTCAGACTGTTCGTGGCGTAGGCTACGCACTCTTACCCGATTAGGGCGGCGGTTATGCTGGAACCGCACCTTCCAAGAAGCCTTTATGCACGAGCGCTATTGATCGTCATTTTACCGATCTTTATTATGCAGTCCGTCATTACCTATGTCTTTTTTGATCGTCATTGGGACTTGGTTTCGGCAAACCTTACCGCCAATGTCGCCGGTCAGATTGCTCTGATTACAAGACTTTATGAAGAATCTCCAGAAAGTCTAAGACGTACTGAGATCGAAGAAATGGCTCTTTCCGAGCTCGATTTAAGCGTACGATATGATGTTCAAAAAACTATTCCGATTAAAGATAAGCTATCGTTCTTCAACGTCTATAACTCAACATTTGATCGGAAGCTCGATGAGAGCTTGAGCAATCCTTATTGGTTCAATACTTCCAGTTGGCCTGCTTATATTGAAGTCCGGGTGCAAATCGACGATGGACACCTGGTTTTTCTCGCTTATCGAGACAGAGTGTTCGCGACAACGGGTCCAATTTTTGTCTCCTGGTTAATCGGCGCAACCCTGCTCCTGGGATGGATTGCTGTGATATTTCTTCGCAATCAGGTTCGATCTATTCTTAGGTTAGCGGCGGCGGCCGAAAGCTTCGGGCGCGGTCACGATATGCCTGATTTTCGCCCCTCCGGAGCGACAGAAGTCCGGGAAGCCGGCCATGCTTTTATCGCCATGCGCGAACGCATCAAGCGTTACCTGCACCAACGAACATCAATGCTCGCCGCCGTAAGTCATGACCTTCGAACGCCGCTGACGCGCATCAAGCTCGCGCTCGCAATGCAACAAGATGATCCGGAGATAATAGCGTTACGCGCCGATGTCCTCGAAATGGAACGGATGGTTACGGAGTATCTCGACTTTGCTCGAGATCAATCCTCAGACGAAGATCCAGACATGGTCGAGATCGATGATCTATTGCGCGAGATTGTCATTGAAACCAAGCGTGCGGGAGGCGAAACCACATTAACTTGTGAGGAAAATCTCATCATCGCAGCGCGCAGGCCGACCCTAAAACGCGCGGTTAACAATCTTGTCGCCAACGGCCTGAAATATGCCGACCACATCTGGATTACAGCACGCCGGCGCGACGCGAATATCGAAATTATCGTTGACGACAACGGACCCGGCATTTCTCCCGATCAGTACGAAGAAGTTTTCAAACCGTTTACCCGCCTTGATGCAGCACGCAATCTGAATGAAACTGGCGTCGGGTTAGGCCTTGCGCTGGTGCGTGATGTCGCTCGCAGTCACGGTGGAGATGTTACGCTGGCGCGGGCCCCGCAAGGGGGCTTAAGGGCGGTCCTGGTGATCCCGGATTAGAGCGCGGAGCAACAAGTGTGCGACATCTTTCGCTTTCATAGGCGCGACCACCTTAAATTAGATCAAAATGGGTAAGGCGCATCAATCGTATTTTGCTCCAGGTTGATCCGTCCTTCACGATGTGCGCAAACCCGAACCCATCATCGCCTGATAAGCGCCATCGCCTTGGTTTAAAAGCCCATTAATCCGACAATTCACGGGCGCGGAGCGCCGCAGCCTGGGCGGCTTTTTTCATCAATGAGCGGAGCGCTTCATCGTCGCCATCCAGAACCTCCAACGCCGCTTGTGTCGTGCCTTTCGGTGAAGTGACCGCTTTACGGATGTCTTCAACGCTGCGCATATCATTCGCGAGTTGCGCCCCCGCCCCAATAGCCGTGGAACGGGCAAGACGCTTCGCTGTTTCCCACTCAAGACCGAGATCCACTCCTGCCGATGCAAGCGCTTCCACCATTAAATAGAAATAGGCGGGGCCGCTGCCAGAAATTGCGGTTACGAAATCGATCTGCTCTTCCCTCTCAACCCAGATCGCATCGCCGCTCGCTTGCATCAAAATTTCAGCGCATGTTCTGTCCTTATCGCTGACGCCATCGCCCGCAAACATGCCCGTCATCCCGGCGCCGATTGCAACAGGCAGGTTCGGCATTGCACGGATAATGCGTCCTGGTCGGTTCAGCGTTTTCGCGATTGACAAGACAGTTTGCCCAGCCATGATGGAAACAACCACCGCACCTTCAATAAAAGATGCGTAAGCGGGCAAAACCTGAATGGCCATCTGTGGTTTAATAGCGAGCAGAGCAAGCTGAGGCTTTGACGCCGCCTTCAGGTCATTCAAAACAAGTCCGTACCGAGAGCACAACGTCGTTATTTCATCGCTCACCGCCGGATCGAAAACACTCGAACGCTCTGCATCGATTACATCGCCATCAAGCCACCCGCGCAAAAGGGCGCCGCCCATCGCGCCGGCGCCAATCAGGACAATTGAAACTTTTTCCGCCATCAGATCGCTCTATAGCAAAATGCGTTCAATGCGAAACATACATTTGCGAATGACCTTCGCTGGCCGCGCCTTGTGACGCAAAACCGTTGCACAATTCTTTGCGCGACGCTCTATGCGTTCCCGACCGTTTCAAACAGAGAGGCGCGTAGCGCTTCGTCGGGTGTTTTTCCGGCCCAGATCAAATAGTTGAATGCTGGGTAAAAACGATCCACGGCTTCGTTCGCACCGCGAATAAGACCTTCTGCTTGCTTCTTATCAAGAGCATGGCTCTCCGAGAGCACCGACGCATTACGATAAACGACAGCGCGATCATCGGTCCAAACTTCAAAATGACCAATCCAGAGGCGTTCATTGACCATCGCCGTCAATCTGCTGACATCGGTGATACGATTTGGCGGCGCTTTAAGTTCAAGCGAGGCGCCCAATTGCAACGTCGAAAGTTCAGGCCGCCACGTAAACCACAGCCCAAGATCGCGCCACACTCCCGGCAACATGATATGAAGTTCGCTATGTCCTACGCGCTCAGAATCCATTTCAAGCCCAGCAGCGACGGCTTCAACTGAATCGAGTGGGTCAATGGCGTGCGTTGGTGTTTTTAAAAGCTCAATCGACATGGGCTCTATCTCCGATGGATTGCAACAACGATGTCGCGCCGAGTCGGAGGAGCTCGCAATGATTCGATCCGTCAAGTTTTCCCGAGTCTGGCCTCAATCGCAGCAATATGAGCCTTCAGACGCTCATTTTCTTCGCGAGCCAATCGGGCCATATCACGCACCGCCTCGAATTCCTCACGTGTGACGAAGTCCATATCAGCGACCAGCCGTTGCATCTGGCTGCGAAAAACAGTCTCGGCCTCGCGCCGCACCCCGTCCGCCGCGCCAGCGGCTTCGCCCATCATTTTCGCCAGCTCATCAAAAAAGGCATTTTGGGTCTGCATGGTTGTTCCCTTTCGTCCCTTATTATGGCGCCTCAACGCAAAGGGCGACAGAGGCGATTAACCGCGCTATACAGACGCACGAAAACCCGTATCGATAACCAAGCACGCCATTGCGCGCGGTGCTCAATGTTGATTAGACCGCATGAGCTTGCCCTACCCAAATATTGATCCAATTGCATTTCATATCGGTCCCCTGCCGATTCGGTGGTATTCGCTAGGCTATATCGCCGGACTGGCGGCTGGATGGTGGTATCTTACCCGCCTTATCAAGAATGCGGGGCTCTGGTCAAAAAAAAGCGGCCCGCCGATATCGCGCGAACAACTCGATGATGTTCTTTTCTGGGTGGCGCTCGGCGTCATTGCGGGTGGACGTCTAGGTTATCTTTTCTTCTACGAACCAACCATACTCATCGCACCTTGGCAAAGTGTCGGCGCCATGATGAATGATGGCGTCTTAAAAACCCTTTTCGGCTGGGTCCACTTCCCGCCCGCACTCATGCTTTGGCATGGGGGTATGTCTTTTCATGGTGGCCTGATCGGGGTCACTTTTGCCGGATTTTTCTATGCACGCGCCAACAGATTAAATGCGCTCAGCATCGGCGATTTATTCGCATGCGCCGCACCCATTGGCATTTTCCTTGTCCGTATCGCCAATTTCATTAATGGCGAACTCTACGGACGCACGACAGATGTATCCTGGGCGATGGTGTTTCCGGGTGACCCGCTGCAGCTGCCGCGCCACCCGAGCCAGCTATACGAAGCCGCCCTTGAAGGGCTGCTTTTGTTTATCGTGATCCGATTGGCGAGCCACTTCTTCGGATTTTTGAAACGCCCCGGCGCATCGATCGGATTGTTTCTTTCCGGTTATGCGATTTCACGAATCATCATCGAAAATTTCCGCCAACCGGACGCGCATCTGCCTGATTTTCCATTCGGCCTGACCATGGGCATGATGCTGTCGATACCGATGCTGGCGCTCGGCGTCTGGCTGATCTGGCGCACCCGTAGCGGATCTCGCTCAAAAGGAGCGAAGGCTTCATGACGTCGCCCGCCGTCAACGCTGAAATTACGCCGCTTCAAGAACGCCTGATTGATTTAATCAAGACCAACGGCCCGATCTCTATCGCAGATTATATGACTGACGCCTTAGGCCATCCCCATGAGGGATATTACATGTCGTCGTCACCGGTCGGCGCGGAAGGCGATTTCATAACGGCGCCTGAGATCAGCCAGATTTTCGGAGAGCTGATCGGGTTGTGGCTTGTTCAATCCTGGACAGATATGGGGTCGCCGCCCGCATTCAATCTCGTTGAAATCGGACCCGGCCGCGGCGCATTAATGGCCGATATCTTGCGCGCCGCACGGCTTCGGCCAGAATTTGTGAACGCCGCAACTATATGGCTGGTGGAAACAAGCGGCCGGCTGCGTCATGAACAACAACGCCGCCTGCGGACCGAGTCCGCTGCTATTCAGTGGGCGGATGCGTTTTCTGATGTCGCGCCCGGTCCGACTCTGCTCGTCGCAAACGAGTTATTCGACTGCCTGCCGATCCGTCAGTTCATACGCACCAAGACAAGTTGGCGGGAGCGACTGGTGGGATTGGCGGATGACGACCAGGCCCTCGCCTTTACGATCGACAAAACACCGGCGCACCCAAGCCTGATTCTGCCGAGCGTAGAGGAGACCACCGCAGGCGATATCTTTGAAATCTGCGAGGGCGGACAAGCCCTCACCACCGAGATCGCCCAATATCTTATCGAAAATTCCGGACGAGCCTTGATTATTGATTATGGCCACCTCGCCTCAGGGTTCGGCGACACATTGCAGGCTGTACGCGATCACGCTTACTGGCCGCCACTGTCATCACCCGGTCGCGCTGACATCACGGCGCATATCGACTTTGAAGCCCTGGGAAGGGCGGCGTTCGAAGCCGGCGCGGCGGTCTATGGACCGATCACCCAAGGCGCCTTCCTGGAACGGCTCGGCCTGTCACTGCGCGTTGAGAGACTCTGCAAAACGATCTCCCCTGCCGAAGCCCATGAGATAAAACAAAGCGCGCATCGCATATCGGCGCCGTCGCAAATGGGTGAAATTTTTAAAGCGTTCTGTTTGTCTTCTCCTGACCTGCCCGCGCCTGCGGGCTTTGAAGGCGAATGAATCCGCCGCCCTTCATCAAAGGCGCGCGGCTTGAAGCGGCCGGGGCGATTCATGGATTTTTCTCGCGCGCCGGCGGGGTCTCGAAAGGTGTTTACGCCTCGCTCAACACAGGCCCGGGCTCAGGAGATGACCCGGTTTGCGTTGAAGAAAACCGGCACCGTTGCGCGCTCGCTCTCGGATTAGCACCAAGCCGGTTGGTAACGCTTCATCAGGTGCATTCTGCGGATGTGGTGTGTGTTCGCGAACCTTGGATGGCTCCGCCACCGGAAGCCGATGCGATGGTGACAAACGAACCTGGCCTCGCCCTCGGCATTCTCACTGCGGACTGCATGCCATTTCTCTTTTATGATGTACGAGCTGGCGTCATCGGCGCAGCGCACGCCGGTTGGCGCGGCGCGCTCTCGGGCGTCCTCGAAGCGACGATCGCAGCGATGGTCGAACTGGGTGCGACGCCCAAACGAATCATTGCAACCCTCGGCCCATGTTTGCGCCAGCCAAATTTCGAAGTCGGCATGGATCTGGTCGATACCTTTATGGAATGTTTTCCACAGTCAAACCGCTTTTTTTCGATGGCCCCTCAACCCGACAAACGGTTGTTCGACCTCGCCGGCTTTGGCTTTTGGCGGCTTCACGAACAGGGGCTGGCGATATTCGATGACGCTGAGATGTGCACTCTCGCCCAGCCAGCCGATTATTTCAGCTATCGCGCGACTCGCCGGGCGGGTGACAAGGACTATGGTCGCAACCTTTCGGCGATCGCATTGCAGTCAGCAGAAAAGAGTCATCAGGTCTCTTGATTAGCGGTTAGGAAACCGTCATGAAATCGCGCGGGGAATGAACGCGACATAAGAGGGGACCCATGAAACTCATCGCAGGCAATTCCAACCGCCGCCTCAGCGAAAACATCAGCAAACGACTATCGACTGATCTCGCCGCTGCCGACATCCGCACCTTCAAGGATGGCGAAGTTTTCGTGGAGATTCAGGAGAATGTTCGCGGCGAAGACGTCTTTGTCATCCAGTCGACATCTAATCCGGCAAATGGCAATTTGATGGAGTTATTGATCATGATCGACGCGCTGTCGCGCGCGTCGGCAAGCCGTATCACAGCTGTCATTCCCTATTTCGGCTATGCCCGCCAGGATCGCAAAGCCGGGCCGCGCACGCCGATCTCAGCCAAGCTCGTCGCCAATCTGATCACCACCGCTGGCGCAGACCGCGTTTTGACCGTCGACCTGCATGCCGGGCAAATTCAGGGATTTTTCGATATCCCAACGGACAATCTCTTCGCCGTTAAGGAATTCGAACGGCGCATCCGTGAGATCCATAATGGCAACATCGAAAACGTCATGATCGTTTCGCCGGATGTGGGCGGGGTGGTTCGCGCGCGCGCCTTGTCAAAACGGCTGGATAACCGATCTCTTGCTATTGTGGACAAACGCCGCGAACGCGCTGGCGTTTCCGAAGTCATGAACATCATTGGCGACGTCGAGGATCATCACTGCGTCATGTTCGACGACATCGCCGATTCCGGCGGCACGCTGTGTAACGCCGCGACGGCGCTGATGAGACAGGGCGCGAAGAGCGTGTCGGCCTATGTCACGCACGGCGTCTTGTCCGGCGACGCGGCCGAGCGCATCACCGCTTCCGACCACCTCTCGCGGCTCGTCATCACCGATTCGATCCAGACGACGCCAGAGATCGACGCTTGCAGCAAAATTGAAACCGTCACGATCTCGGGCCTTTTGGCGGAAGCGATCCGCCGCATCGCCAATGAAGAATCGGTGTCGAGCCTGTTTGATTAGGGTTTGATTCAAAATGAATTGAACCCTTTCAATAATTTAGCAGTCCTCTCATCGTCATGCTCGGATTTATTCCGAGCATCTCAAGCCACCCGCACAGCCGCCTGAGATCGTCGGAACAAGTCCGACGACGACGGATGTTGAACGTCGACGATGATAAATAGCGACTCAAAGCCTTCATCCTTCGTGACTCTCGGCCGGATCAAGTCCGGGCTCGCCCTCAGGATGAAGAGACAGTGTTTTCGGGATACACCCCTACAAATCCCCATTGATCAATTTCATCACGCCGGAAAAGTCGAGATCGTCTTTGCCGGCGGATTCCATCAGCGCATAGAGCGCTTCCGCCTGGGCGCCGAGCGGCGTCGCCGCTTTGGCGGCGTGCGCGGCTTCCTGCGCCAGGCGCAGATCTTTCAACATCATGGCCGCAGAAAAGCCGGGCTTATAGTGGTTATTGGCGGGCGATGCGGGCACGGGGCCAGGAGCCGGACAATAGCTCGTCATCGACCAGCATTGGCCAGACGCGGTCGAGGAAATATCGAAAAACGTCTGGGCATCAAGGCCGAGTTTTTCGGCCAGGTTAAACGCCTCGCTGACGCCAATCATCGAAATGCCGAGCAGCATGTTGTTGGCGATCTTTGCGACCTGGCCATTGCCCGCAGCGCCAGCATGAAAAATGTTCTTACCCATGGCCTCGAGCACCGGCTTGGCGCGCGCGAATGCGTCCGCCTCGCCGCCGGCCATGAACGTCAGCGTGCCTGCAGTCGCCGCCGCAACACCGCCCGACACCGGCGCGTCAACCATTTGAAAGCCCTTCTCAGCCGCCGCCTTAATGACCGCGCGGGCTGACTCCACATCAATAGTTGAGCTGTCGATCAACAGCGCCCCTGGCTTGGCATTGGCGATCACGCCGTAATCTTCGGTATATACGGAGCGAACATGCGCCCCCGCGGGCAGCATGGTGACAACGACGTCAGCGTCTTTGACTGCATTAGCGACCGTCTCGCCGCGCTTGCAACCAGCCTCAACAGCGCGGTCGATCGCGCTGATGGAAAGGTCGGTGGCGGTGACATCATAGCTCGCCTTCGCAAGGTTCGCCGCCATGGGCCCGCCCATATTTCCAAGGCCGATAAATCCGATGTTGGTCATTTGGTTTTCTCCTGATCCCTTCAATCCCGCCTAATACGCAGGTAATTCCCTCCACGTAGGATTAGACGCTTCGATCAATTCGTTCTTCCAGGTCCGTTTCCACCGTTTCAAGCGCTTTTCTCGATCTATAGCATCATTTACGTCTTCGAATAGTTCGAAATAAACGAGCTTCGTTAATTGATACTTCGCCGCAAACTTGCTCGCCGTCCCCTGGATATGCGCGGATATTCTATTTTGTAAATTACTCGTGACGCCGACGTAAAGAACGGTGTTATGCTTATTCGTCAGTATATAAACATAATATTGTTTCGACACGATAAAGATCCCGGCTCTGCGCTATGCTCCGGCCGGGATGACAGTCTCGATTTTGTCATTCATAATTTCAACTGTGTCATCCCGGAATTTGCAGAGCAAATATCCGGGATCTCCTGTTTAAAAACAATAGTCGATGGGGGCGTCTCTCATCACGCCAACACCAACTCCGCATCGCCAAGGTCTTCAAAATAATGGGCGATGGCGGCGGCGTCGACTTCAGCCAATGTTGCAGGCGCCCATTGGGGATTGCGATCTTTGTCGAGGATTTGAGCACGCACACCCTCGAAGAAATCATGGCCTTGCATGATGCGGCTGACAATGCGGAATTCCATTTTCATGTTGCCGTCGAAATCCAGCTCGTGACCACGTTTCATCTGCTCGAAGGTTAGCCGCAACGAGGTCGGCGACATTCGCGACAGAGTTTTGAGCGTGGCCGCCGCAAATTCGCTCTCGTCCTCTGCTAACGCCGCCATTAGCGCATCAAGCGTGTTATGCCCCTGAAACAGGCGTGCGATGTCGCCGCGCAAATCGTTGACCGGCGCGTGTCCGGAATCGCCCGCATAAACATCCAACACGGTTTCGATGTCGACATAGGCCTGATCGCCCAATGGCGTTTTCAAAAGGGCCGCTTCCAGCTCGCTATATTTATCCGCAGACGCATAATGGGTGGCGATGCCCGCCGCCATACAGTCCGCCGCCTTGGCGCGCGCGCCAGTCAGCCCATAATAAAGCCCCAGCCCGTCATGAAGGCGCGGCATGAAATGCCCCCCGCCGACATCGGGGAAAAGGCCTATGCCCGTTTCCGGCATCGCAAACAATGTCGCATCGCCCACAACACGAAAATCACCGTGCACGGAAATACCAACGCCGCCGCCCATATTAATGCCATCGATCAACGCCACATAAGGCTTGGGATAATGATAGATCAGCGCGTTATTGGAATATTCCTCGCGGAAAAATTCCGCAGCGTATCCCGCATCTTCCTTCGCGGCATCGTGCAACCAGCGAATGTCACCGCCGGCGCAAAAGGCGCGTTCGCCCGCCCCTTTGACCAACACAGCTTTCACGCCATCGTCGCCCGCCCACGCCGTTAATTGCGCGCGCATCGCTTTGACCATGTCCCAGGTCAGCGCGTTCAGGGCGTTTTCGCGATTAAGCGTGACAACGCCCCAGTCGCCGGTGTGTTCAAAGAGGATATCGGTGGTCATTTAGTCGGTTTTCCTTTAAAAAATACAATCACGCCGAATACAACAATTAGCACACCAAAATAAAACATCATCGAAATACCAGGAATTTCTGGGCCCATCAGATAGCGAAAGAAATATTCATTATATGTGATCTTACCATTTGCGATTGCCTCTCTCTCGACACTGCTTGAAAGCGTAAAATTAGTCGCATAAATCGCATAAGCTATGCTTACAGTCCCTACAATCCACAAAAAAAATAGATGCCAGAATTCTTATCATAATTAGTTCCAAATAATTCTTTTTAAGCCTGATATTCCTTCAACAGATCCCGCGCGACGATCACCCTCATGATTTCATTCGTACCTTCAAGTATCTGATGCACGCGCACATCGCGCAGCATGCGCTCCAGCGGGTAATCTTTTAAATATCCGTACCCACCATGGATCTGCAAAGCATCGTTGACAATGTTAAAGCCGACATCAGTAACGAAGCGCTTGGCCATGGCGCAAAACCGTGTCGCGTCCGGCGTTTTATTGTCAAGCTTCCACGCCGCCTGATAGAGCATCACCCGCGCCGCTTCGAGTTCCGTCGCCATGTCCGCCAGTTTGAATTGCAGCGCCTGCTGCTGGTTGAGGCGTTTACCGAACGCCTTGCGCTCGTTCGAATAATCAAGGGCTGCTTTAAGCGCGGCGCCCGCTGTGCCAAGCGAACAGGCGGCAATGTTCAGGCGCCCGCCATCAAGCCCCATCATCGCGAACTTAAAGCCCTCGCCTTCTTCACCAACGCGATTGGCGACAGGAATGCGGCAATCCTCGAAATTCACGATGGCGGTGGGTTGCGAATTCCAGCCCATCTTGCGTTCATTGGCGCCAAACGAAAGGCCAGGCGTACCGTTTTCAACCAGTACGGTGGAAATCCCTTTCGGTCCCTCGCCGCCGGTGCGCACCATGACCACGTAAAGGTCGGAAACCCCGGCGCCGGAGATAAATGCTTTCGATCCGTTCAGTACATAGTCATCGCCGTCGCGCACCGCCTTGGTCGTAAGCGCCGCCGCGTCGGAGCCCGATCCCGGCTCGGTCAGGCAATAACTTGCAATCATCTCCATCGAGGTCAGTTTGAGGCAATAGTTCTGGCGCAACTCTTCCGTACCAAACCGATCAATCATCCAGCAGCACATATTGTGGATAGAAAGATACGCCGCCGTTGAGGTGCACCCGCCTGACAGCGCTTCGAAGATCAGCGCCGCATCGAGCCGCCCAAGGCCCGACCCGCCGACATCGTCGCGCGTATAAATACCTGCAAGGCCAAGCTCTGCCGTCTTGCGAATAACATCGACAGGAAAATGTTTCTTTTCGTCCCATTCGGCCGCATGGGGCGCCAGCTCATCTTCAGCGAAACGGCGCGCCATATCCTGAATGGCGAGTTGTTCTTCCGATAATGCGAAGTCCATAGTCCACCTCTTTCGCGGCGTTGATCGACAACGATGCTTACAGCACTTCCTCCAACGCAAAAACCAAACGGTCAATATCTGCGGGAGAATTATAATAATGCGGCGAAACGCGGATCGCCCATCCAGCCTCGCGCAGATCATCATCCATCGGGGCCCATGCGTGGGGGGTGTAGTTGGTGTTGACGCCCGCTTTCAATAAAACATTGTGGAGATGTTCCCCGTCACCGCTCGTGGCGTGGACCGGGATGATGGGCCCGAGCGGCTCCCCCTGGTCGATCACGCGCCAGCCGTCAAGGTCTGCAATGCGCCCGCGGATATGCCGGTTCAGTTCACCGAGGCGGCGTTCGATCCGGTCAAGCCCGATATCCAGCGCATATCGCGCCGCCGCCCCAAAACCGAGCAGAACCGCATATGAGAATTCCCAATCTTCAAATCGTCTTACGGATTCCACTGGCTGGTATTCGGTTTCATTCAGCAACACCGCACCGCGTAAGTCGAGAAATAACGGCTCCAAGCCCATTTCCAGCGCATGGTCGGAAACGTACAGCACGCCTGCGCCGCGCGGTCCGCGAATGAACTTGCGTGATGTGGCGCTGAAAAAATCGCAGCCTATCGCTTCAACATCGATCGGCATCTGTCCCAAGGACTGGCATCCATCGACGAGATAAAGCGTATCATGGCGCCGGCACAGCGCGCCGATACCGGCAACGTCTTCGATGAAGCCGCTCGACGTATTCATATGCACCGCGACAACCAGTCTGGGTTTGCGCAGTTTTATCAGGGCATCGAGCGCGTCCAGGTCGGCGCCGCCGGCGGCGCGCTGTGGAGCGCGTAGGATTTCAAGTCCCAATCGGCGCGCCAGAGAGATGAGCTGGATTTGATTGGAAGCGTATTCGCTCCAGGCGGCGAGAATGACATCGCCTTTTTCAAAAGGAATCGACGACAACGCTCTTGCATAAGCGTCCGTCGCGTTGGCGGTGAGCGCGATGTTCTCGGGCGGCGCACCAATAACAGCGCCAACGCTGCAATAGACTTCGTCAATGGCGGCGGCCTGATCGCGTGCGGCTTCGTAACCGCCAATTTCCGCCTCAAGATCGAGATGCGCTTTGACCGCTTCAATCACTGGTTTAGGCATCAACGCCGCGCCAGCGTTATTGAAATACGCCGCCTTTTCAGCACCGGGCGTTTGCGCGCGAAGACGTAACCAATCATCGCTCATTTCAAGAGTCATGGTGGCCGTCCTGAGAGGTTTTCCCGCGCCCAATCGCAACCGGTTAGGATCCGATTTTATTTTTTTCCTCGTGCGCGTGTTCGTCTTCTTCAATGCAGTGTTCGACATCGGGAATCGGATGATCGAATTCCTTCGACAGCGGCGTCATCGGCCCTTCATGTTTACGGACATGATTAAGCCAGCGAATGACAATATAAATAGCAAGCGCCACAACCGCGATGACCGGCAGCCAGATCTTCGCGTTTTCACCAGCGACAGCACCGATCCAATGAAAAAGGCCGAACATGACTACGGCGTAAAGCAGTGCGGTCGCGGATAACGTCAGTATATATTTGCCGTAATGCACTTTGAAAAATCCGCAGGCGATATAGGTGGGAATGCGCGTGCCCGGAACGAACCGCGCCGTAGACATGGTCTGGACGAATTCCTGTCTGATGAGATCGCCCGCAATTGATACGCCCGGCTTTTCCGCAAATTTGTGCGCCCATTGATGATGCCGGGCGAGTCGGCCAAGCCAGTATTTCCAGGCGTCACTTCCAATGAGTCCGATGAGAAACACCGCGAATATGGCCGAAGTCGGCGCCACACCAGCGAGCGATACCGTCGCCGCCGCAATCACCGCCGCATCCTCTTGAATGAACGGTAGTACGAAAATACTGGCGTAGAGCACCCAACCGCTAAGGGCGCCTATCGCCTCCGCATCAATGCCAAACACAAAAAACCCTCAATGCTTTATTGCGGTTGCGGCCGAAATTTATTCAGCACCAACCGGCCCCCCATTAACAACGCGAACATGCCAAGTGCAATAACGGGAAGCCAAATTTTCGCAGCTTCGCCCGCCACAGCACCGGCGGCGTGAAAAAGTCCGAAAATTATGCCCACATAGACGATCGCCGTCCCCACAATCCATAGCGTAAATTTGACCCAGGGCGCCTGAAAATAGCCAGCGCCAATATAAAGCGCCATTCGGGTTCCGGGAATAAATCGAGCCGTGATCATCGCCATTTTAAATTTTTCATGAACCAGCTGTTGCGCCTTTTCCACCGCTGGGGTCTGGGCATATTTCATGGCCCAGGGGTGGCTACGGGCTATTTGGCCAAGCCAATATTTCCCGACATCGCTAAAACTGAGCCCGAGGACAATGAAAAAGAAAATGACGGCGACATTGGCGACACCGCTTAAAGAGATCGACGCAGCGCCGAGTACGGCCGCATCTGCCTGAATAAACGGCACAATCAATAGACAGAGATAAACACCCCACAAGTTTTGCGAGACGACAGTATGCAACTGGGTGGCGAGTTCGCTTTCAACCAAGGCGGGACTCCTGTTTTATTCTCCAGGCAGCAAGATCAACCGATGATCGACCCAACGGATGCGTGCGCCCTGAAGGGGGCACGGTATTCGCGTTTCCCTCATAAGGCGCCTGAAACCTGCCGCCCTTTCGGGACCGACCCGGCTCGTGAACCATTCACAAGCGAGATCGGGCGCTCATGAATAGCAGGAAACACGAAGAATAAATCTCAATTGATGGTGAAGCTGCGTGATCGCCCGCACCCTATCATGTTGAAAACCCGCTTTTATTGCTTTCTGGGGCTAAATCCGACACATTTACTCGGTGAGTGTCTATCGGAGTATTTTTACGAAAAAAATGGGGGGCTCCATGAAGTCAGTCGTATTCGCCGCAGTTGCGGTTGCGTGTAGCTTTGTACCTGCTGCATCGGCACTCAGTCAGGACAATCCCTTCGCAGCCAATCCAGCGGAGAACCCCTTCGCTACTGCGCAAGCTGACCGCTATGCCGGGGTTTTCCAGTCTGACGCGGTGCAATTGACGTTGGAAAAGGCCGCCATCGGATTCACAGGCGAGCTTTATTATGTCGCCACCAACACCACCTATCCGCTGACGGCGTCACACGCCGACGGAAACATCTCCGGGGTCTTTGTCGCGGGCGGCGCCAATTTTCCCTTCACTTTCACCCTTAAAGACGATGGATCGGGGGGGCTGTTTGAAACCGAAGGCTATAGCGGCACATTGGCGCGCGCCGGTGGAAATTCTGGATCGACTAAAAACATAAAACCGGTTGGTAAAGCAGAAGCCGTACTGAACGAAGCGTTGGAAATCGCTAAAACCGTGGCGCCCGACAAAAAGGGACAAGCCTTAAGCTCGATCATTGGGATGATGGCGGCATTTGGTGATATTGACGGCGCAAAGGCGCTCTTAAACACAATACCGGGCGGTGATATTTTTCGTAATTACGCCATTAATGGCATCGCCAGCGCGCAATTGAAGCAAGGCGATTTCAACGGCGCGATGGCGACGGCTAATACGATGACAAACCCGGCGCTGCGTAAGCGCTTTGATGGAGAAATTATCAGCTATCATATCACCAATGGTGATGCAGCGCAGGGACTCTCTCTTGCCCGCAACACTGCCGGCGCCTCAGATCGTGTAGATTCATTAATGGCAGCAGCCAGTGCTTTTCGCGGTTTAGAGGATGAACCTCAAGCCAGAGCTGTCACTGAGGAAGCCAAAGCGGTCGCTCTGTCGATTAGCGACGAGACAGCCCGTAACAGCGCAGTATTTACGGTCGGTTTTCACTACGTTTTTGCTGGCGATACGTCCGCCGCACTTGAACTGGCGAATACACTTCCTCGCGACATTATGAAAATGACACTGCTTGCAACGATCGGCAAAGCGAACATTCAAGCGGGTGACCAAGCCGGAGCCAGAGCGATTGCCGAGGGCATGCTAAAGGATATCAAAAAAATAAAATCCAAATTTGCCAGACCCGGCGCCTATACGCAGGTCGCCAGCATTTATGTTGGTTTAAATGACATTGCCAATTTGACCAAAGTACAAATGAAATACGACGGAACCCTTACCGCCTGGTACACGGCAGTCGCCTTTGCGCGAATTGAATTCAAGCAATTCGATGCTGTGCAGTCCCTGATTCGATCTACGGTGCTCGGAACAAATTCCGCTATCGTTCAACAATCACTGGACTTTGCGATTGCCAACGATCAGGCGCAACGCGGCGATTTTGACGGCGCACTCGCGACCGCAAGGAGTATCGTTGACCCGCTCACCAGAATATCGGCGCTGACTATTATCGGCAGCACGATGCACGGTCAAAAACAATGAATCAGACCGTGGAGTTGAGTGATATCGAATCGAATATGGCTGAGCACGCCGACGCTTAATTGCCGCCGCTCATCATCACTTCACTGAAGATTTCGAGCAATTGGCGTCTGTCAGAGCGAAAACTTTCCGAGCGCGCCTTCAAATCATTGATTGCCGCGACAAGATCTGTCTGGGTCTGACCAGCGACTTCGTACCGTAATTTATCGGCGGTTCGCGTCAGTCGCTCCAATGCATTTTCCGCGTTCTTGTCAAGTTGCCCACATTCCAGTGAGGCAGTGAGTTTGTCATCTGCGCTATGCTCGCGTTCGCGGTAACACTGGAGCCCGGTTTTCGCTGGCAGCGTCCATGCGGCCATCTGTTTGATGTGATAGCCCGCCCACCTGGCGTAGAGTTGCTCAAGCGCCTGACCTGCCGCTGAATGCCCCCGACGTTCAGCGAACGACAGGGCGTCAACTCCGGCCTGATAGTCTTTTCCCTCAGTTCCAAAAACCATCGCAACGCCTTCCATATAGGAAAGCGCGACTTTCTCCGCATCATTCGGATCGCTTCGGTAGCCCCATCCGATGATAATTCGTGCTTTGTCTGCATCGACCTCGGCCAATAAAGGCAAGTTCAAAATATATTCGCTGAGATAAAGTGCAGAGCCTGTCCACCCATCTTTGGCGGCGTCGCGCATGAATTGGATTGCATCGATCTCAGCTTGATCCTCTGAGCCGGGGCCGCGCGAACGTTTGAACAGGCATAAGGCGTGTCCATGCATGGACGGCGGATAGCCGAGCATAGCGCCTTGTTTGTACCATCCACAGGCGCGGGCATTGTCAACGGCGTGATCAGGATATCCGTTGTCTTCAAGCCACCCCATATTGTGCATGGCGGTGGCGTCGCCTTCATCGGCTTTTGCCTTGAGGGGGGCGAATGAAGCACGATCACCGGCCTTAACTGCATCGCCAAGCTGGTTTGAAATGGCTCTTGCGTCTGTCCATTTTGGATCCAACTTGTTGGCGTTGGCTGTTGCCGTAGCGCAAAGCAGGAACGCGAGTGCGACGAAAACAGATGATTTGAACATAACCGTGCGCCTTTCGTTAAACGGTTACGAGGCTATAGCAAAATAGCAATAAATACGAATAAGGATAAAACCAACATTTACCCCATCGTCGGAATCACAAACTCGGAGCCCTGAACGTCTTCGGGCCAGCGCTGGGTGATGGTTTTGACCTTGGTCCAGAATTTGACGCCCTCAGGTCCGTGCTGATTGGTGTCGCCAAAGCCCGAACGCTTCCAGCCGCCGAATGTGTGATAAGCGACCGGCACGGGGATCGGCACATTGATGCCGACCATGCCGACATTGACCTGTTTCGCAAATTCGCGCGCTGCAGCGCCATTGCGCGTAAAGATCGCGACCCCATTGCCATATTGATGGTTGGAGGGCAGTGCGACCGCCTCTTCAAAATTCTCTGCACGTACGATCTGCAATACCGGGCCGAAAATTTCCTCGTCATAGGATTTGTGGCCGGGCTTTGCGCGATCAAGTAACGTGCCGCCCATGAAAAACCCGTTCTCAAACCCTTGCAGCGAGAAGTCACGGCCATCGACCAGCAAGTCCTGCCCCTCATCGATCGCCATCTGGATATAATTCGCAACACGGTCACGGTGTGCGGCGGTGACGAGCGGGCCAAGATCACTGTCTTCCGAGAGCGAAGGACCGATCCGCAGGCTTTCCACTTTCGGCTTCAGCATGGAGATCAATTGATCCGCCGTGCCTTCGCCGACCGGCACCGCGACCGGCGTCGCCATGCAGCGTTCGCCCGCCGATCCGTAAGCCGAACCAATCAACTGATTAACGACACTTTCCATATCCGCATCAGGCAGCACGATCATGTGGTTTTTGGCGCCGCCAAAGCATTGCACGCGCTTTCCGTTCGCCGCGCCGTTGGAATAGATATAATGCGCGATGTCTGACGAGCCCACGAAAGAAACCGCCTTGACGCGGTGATCTTCGAGGATCGCATCGACCGCTTCTTTATCGCCATTGACGACGTTCAGCACGCCTTCGGGCGCGCCCGCTTCCATCATCAGTTCTGCCAGGCGAAGCGGCACTGACGGGTCTTTTTCAGACGGCTTGTTGATGAAGGTATTACCGCAGGCAATCGCAACACCAAACATCCACATCGGGATCATCGCCGGAAAGTTAAACGGTGTAATGCCAGCAACAACGCCGAGCGGCTGACGCATGGAATAGACATCGATGCCCGGCCCGGCGGCTTCGGTGTACTCCCCTTTTTGAAGATGCGGGATGCCGCAGGCGAATTCGATAACGTCTAATCCGCGGATCACGTCGCCGCGCGCATCAGGAAGAATCTTTCCGTGCTCTGACGACAACATTTTCGCCAGATTTTCCATGTCTTTTTCAACGAGTTCCTTGAATTTGAACATCACTCGCGCGCGCTTTTGCGGATTGGTCGCCGCCCATGCGGGGAAAGCTTTATCGGCGGCGCTGATGGCTCGATCCATTTCATCACGGCTGGCGAGCGCTACTCTTGACTGCACCTCACCCGTGGTTGGATTGAAGACATCATGCATGCGGCCTGATTCTCCGCTGACATTATCGCCATTGATGAAGTGGCCATGTTCGGTGGTCATGAGATTTTCCTCGCCTCGCCATTGAAGTGTCACTGGGCGCGAACCACAGGGCTGCACGCCATTCGAGGGCGAAACTAGCCCCCGGCCGCAACGACGTAAAGGCGTGCGGGCGTCTACTCAAAAAGGCGCACTCACGCGCCCAATCCGGCGTCATCAGCCCTCATTCTGAGGCGCCCGGTCCCCGTGCTTCGAGGCTCGGCTGCGCCTCGCACCTCAGCATGAGGGAGCCGGGCCTCGAAGGATGAACGCAAACACCGAACCCGCCGCTCCGGCCAACCGTGTTCACAATGTCAAAGAGCAATCATCGCGACAGTCGCAAAAACGAACCGCAGAACGGCGCGCAGCACGACAAATCACGCAAATAATAATCGCCCTTGGAGGGTGTGGGATAAGTTTTTTGAAAAACCGGCCCGCACCCAGGCATCACAAGGCGCGGCGCTGTCGGATAAGTTTTGCGAACAAGGCACCCGGCGGGGCGGCGCGCCCCGTCCCGCGCGCAAAGAGAGAACCGTCATCCCGGATCTGCGCAGCAACATTATATGTTGCCCAATAATTTGCGCGCCTTCGCGCGCGGGAGCGTCCGGGATAACGAACTCTCTACTGTCATTCCGGACACGGGCCTTGCCCGTGATCCGGAATCCATGCCGCATTCGCCAATCCGGGCGCAGGCAGAAAGGACCGCGGAATGGATTCCGGGTTCGACCTGGCGGTCGCCCCGGAATGACAGAAAAGTCCTATTATTCCTCCCTTTCCGGCGGGAGGAGAGATGACGCCTTGTCGATCACCGCCGCGATCAGGCCGCGGCGTAGAGCGTCTCGCCGCCCTTCGCCATTTCACGGAAGGATTCGGGTGGATTGAACCGGGCGCCGTATCTCTGCGCGAGGCTTTCCGCTTTCCGCACAAATGTTTCCAGCCCGATGGTGTCGATGTGGCTCATCGGCCCGCCGGTCCAGGGCGCAAAGCCCCAGCCGAAAAT
>JAJFFW010000075.1 GCA_021776435.1 Parvularculaceae bacterium
TGGTGGCGGCGCTGCACCGAGCAATCGCGTTCAAACATGTGTACGACATTGCCCTTGCCGTCGCCGAAGATCTGCACTTCGACATGACGGGCGCGGGCGATGTATTTTTCGATCAGAAACCGATCATCGCCGAAGGCTGACTTTGCTTCGCGTTGCGCCGACTTCAGCGCCTCTTCGAGATCGGCTTCGCGTTCGACAAGGCGCATGCCCTTGCCGCCGCCGCCCGCCGTCGCCTTCAAGAGCACCGGATAGCCGATGCGCCTGGCCTCGCGTTTGAAAGTTGCGATGGTCTGATCTTTACCCTGATAGCCGGGTGTCGTCGGCACGCCAGCGGCTTCCATCAAATCTTTTGCGGCCGATTTCGACCCCATGGCGCGGATCGTTTCCGCCGCCGGGCCGATGAAAACAACGCCGGCCGCCTCCAGCGCTTCGGCGAAGCCGGCGTTCTCTGACAGGAATCCATAGCCGGGGTGAACGGCTTCAGCGCCGGTTGTACCCACCGCTTCAAGAATGCGATCCGCGCGTAGATAGCTCTCGGTCGCAGGAGAGGGGCCAATATAGACGGCTTCGTCGCAAGCGCGCACATGTGGCGCATTTCTATCCGCATCCGAATAAACCGCGACGGTTTTCACGCCCAAGCGCCGAGCCGTTTTGGCGACGCGGCAGGCGATTTCTCCACGATTGGCGATGAGGATTTTTTTGAACATATCTATCGCCGACGCTGCTTCTGCATTGATGGATGAGTCCCTCCCCCGCTTGCGGGGGAGGTGTCGAGCCCGGCGTTTTGCCGGGCAAGACGGAGGGGGCGAGTCCCGCGCCATTACCCCCTCCGTCTCGCTCGCTTTCGCTCGCGAGCCACCTCCCCCGTTTCACGGGGAAGGAAAAAAGTAAAATGCAATATGCGCGGAAATTTGGATTGCAGCATCATTCCTTCACCCAGCCCGGCTTTCGTTTTTCGAGAAAAGCCGTGAGGCCTTCTTTGCCCTCGGGGCTGGCGCGAAGGCGGGCGATGCGGCCTGAGGTGTCTTCCAAGACCGCCTCGTTGATTGGGCGATGTTTGACGGCGCGGATCAGTTCCTTCGCTTCGCACTGGGCGTCGGGTCCGCAAGCGAGAAGGTTGTCGATCAGTTCGTCAAGGGTGGCTTCAAGTTGCGCGCTCATGGCGACCATATGTACGAGCCCTATGGTCTTCGCCGTCTCAGCGTTGAACCGTTCTCCGGTTAGGAAATAACGCCGGGCCTGGCGCGCGCCGATCGCCTGTATGACGAAGGGCGAGATCACCGCCGGGATCAACCCGACCCGGACTTCTGTGAGCGCGAAAAATGCTTCTTCCGCAGCGACCGCGATATCGCAGGCCGCAATCAAACCAAGTCCGCCGCCCATGGCCGGACCGTTAATGAGCGCTATTGTTGGCTTTGGAGATGCGTAAATCGAATGCAACATATGGGCGAGACGGCGGGCGTCATCTTTATTTTCAGCAGGCGAATAGTCCGAAGCCTGCCGCATCATGTTGAGGTCTGCGCCGGCTGAAAAGGCTTTTCCCGCGCCGGTCAGCACAATCGCCCTTATATCAGCGTCTGAATTTAACCGCCCGATGGCGTCGCAGATCTGACAGATCAGCGCCTGATTGAAGGCGTTTCTGATCTCCGGCCGGTTCATGGTCAGCCGGGCGACACCGTTGTCGTCGATCGTTGTGATGAGAAGCTGTTCGGTCATATTATTCTTTGCTCGCACATTCTTTCACGAGAATAGTGACCTCTGAATCATCGTCGTATTTCTCGTCTAAAGATTGAATTAAGTCATCATCATTCGCGCCACATATTACAACAAAGGTATGCTTGCTTGCATTTTTGTAGTTGTCAATTTGTCCGATTAATCGGTGCATTTTTGCTGGAGAATTCACATCAACCTTCAATTCGATTAGGATTTCTTCATTAATTGCAAAGTCGGCTCGCGTGCGACCAATACCAAATTGAGTTTGTATTTTATGCGGTGCTAGGGTTTGCGATAAATGTGATTTGAGATCGCGCTCATAAGCTTTCTCGTTTGGTAGAATGTTAGGCTTCCAATCATTTATAGCGTCCTGAACAAGGCCACGCTTGTTAAACATCCACTCTCTTTGGCTTTTCGTAGTGAATACGATAAAGGCTACTAAAGCGGTCCCGATCAACCATTCCATTTAATTTTGTACCTCTTTTTCGTTCGTGTTCTGAGTTTCACATCCTAAAGACGCCGAATTTGGTTTCCTCGACGGGCGCGTTCATCGATGCCGAAAGACAAAGCCCCAGCACGTCGCGGGTCTGGGCCGGGTCGATAATGCCGTCATCCCAAAGCCGCGCCGAAGAATAATAGGGTGAACCTTGCGCGTCATAATCGGCGCGGATCGCGGCTTTGAATTTTTCTTCCTCTTCGGCGGCCCATTCCTCGCCCTTGGCTTCCAGCCCGTCGCGCCGGACGGTCGCAAGAACGCTCGCCGCCTGTTCGCCGCCCATTACGGAAATCCGCGCATTCGGCCACATGAACATGAAGCGCGGCCCATAGGCGCGCCCGCACATGCCGTAATTGCCGGCCCCGTAAGACCCGCCGACGACAATGGTGAATTTCGGCACGCGCGCGGTGGCGACCGCGGTGACGAGCTTGGCGCCGTCCTTGGCGATGCCGCCGGCCTCGGCCGATTTGCCGACCATGAAGCCGGTGATGTTCTGCAGGAAGACGAGCGGCGTTTTGCGCTGACAGCAGAGCTCGATGAAATGCGCGCCCTTGAGCGCGCTTTCCGAAAACAGAATGCCGTTATTGGCGAGAATGCCGACCGGATAACCGTGTAGCCGGGCAAACCCCGTCACCAGCGTTGAGCCGTAGAGCGGCTTGAATTCGTCAAAGCGCGACCCGTCGACGACGCGCGCGATAATCTCGCGGGCGTCATAGGGTTTTCGCGCATCCGTTTCGACGACGCCGTAAAGCTCTTCGGCCGGGTAAATCGGCGCTTCAGGCGCGGCCATGGTGACGCGGCCAAGCTTTTCCCAGTTCAGCCGCGACACGATCTGGCGGGCCAGCCCCAGTGCATGGTCGTCGTCTTCAGCCAGATGATCGGCGACACCGGATTCGCGCGTGTGCACATCGCCGCCGCCGAGTTCTTCGGCGGTAACAATTTCGCCGGTCGCCGCTTTGACCAGCGGCGGGCCGGCCAGAAAGATCGTACCCTGACGGCGCACGATGACCGCTTCATCCGACATCGCCGGCACATAGGCGCCGCCCGCCGTGCAGCTTCCATGCACAATCGCGATTTGCGGAATGCCAGCGGCGGAAAGGTTGGCCTGATTATAGAAGATCCGGCCGAAATCATCCTTGTCGGGAAAGACTTCGTCTTGCATGGGAAGAAAAGCGCCGCCACTCTCGACGAGATAAACGCAGGGCAGGCGGTTTTCTAATGCGATCTCTTGCGCGCGCAGATGTTTCTTCACCGTCATCGGGTGATAGGCGCCGCCTTTGACCGTCGGGTCATTGGCGATGATCATGCACTCGACACCGGAAATCCGCCCGATACCGGTGATAACACCGGCTGACATCACATCGCCTGAATACATCTCCCAGGCGGCGAACTGGCCGAGTTCGAGGAGGGGTGAGCCTGGGTCAAGCAGCCGGGTGATGCGTTCGCGCGCCAGCAATTTCCCGCGTTTTTTGTGGCGTTCGGCGTAGCGCGCGCCGCCGCCTTCGGCAACGCGGTCCGCATTTGCGCGAAGTTCGGCGACGAGCCCGCGCAGGGCCCCGGCATTGGCCGCGAAGCCTTCCGAACGCGGGTCGATCTTGGTTTCGATGATGGGCATGCCAGCTCTGCGACGTCTATTATTTTTACTGGTCTATCAAAGGGTTGCGGCGAAGGGAACAGGCTTCGCCGATAAGCATGAATTGACCCCGGCTGGCGCGGCGCTCAGGGCGCGAGTTTTTCCAGCGCGCGGCGCAAAGGCCCGGGCAGCGGCGCCGGTTTTCGGGTTTTTCGGTCCACATAAACGTGCACGAAATGGCCTTCCACTGCGGGATCATTTGAACCCGCTTTGAATATCGCCAGCGCATAGGTGACACTTGAATTGCCGATATGCTTTACGCGAAGCGCGCCTTCGAGTTCGTCGGGGAAGGCGAGTGGCGTGAAATATCGACACCCTGTTTCAACGACCAGACCGATGACCTCTCCGTCATGAATGTTAAGTGCGCCGGCGGCGATCAGATACTCGTTCACGATGGTATCGAAATAGCCATAATAGGCGGCATTGTTGACATGACCGTAAATGTCGTTATCGGCCCAGCGGGTCTGCAGGGGAAGAAAGTGTTTGTAGTCGGCACGGGTCGATTTTTGTGTCATTTCGCCACCCTCATCCTGAGGCGCCCGCGAAGCGGGCCTCGAAGGATGAACACAAAGCGTAGAGCCTGCGGCCATCCTTCGAGGCTCGCCCCCGGATCAAGTCCGGCGGCTCGCACCTCACGATGAGGAAGGAATGGCTGCGACACTCAAAGAACCTCCGTATACATAGCCAGCGCATCTTCATAAGTCACTTGGCGTGGATTGTTTTTCAACACCCGCTCCGTTTTCATTGCGTCTTCGGCCATACGGGGCAGATCATTGTGGGAAATGCCGAGTTGTGAAAGGCGGCGCTCAACGCCGGTCGCGACAACGATCTCGGTCATCTTTGCGATGAACGCATCACAACGCACTGCATCCGTCCCGCCTACGCCCGGCGCGATCACATCGGCAAGTTCAGCATAATGATGCGCCGCTTTTGGGGCGTTGAATTTCAGGACCGGTTCCAGCATCAATGAATTGGAAAGCCCGTGGGGGACGTGAAAAATCCCGCCCAGCGGATAAGCCATGCCGTGCACTGCGCCAACCGGTGAGTTTGAAAAAGCCTGTCCCGCCAGCATCGCGCCGAGGAGCATGTCCGAGCGCGCTTCAATATCATCGGGCGTTTCGCACGCGGTGACGATGTTGCTCGACAATAGGCGCAACGCTTCACGCGCCAGGGCGTCTGACACCGGATTTTTCTTGTTGATATTTGTATAGGCCTCGATCGCATGCACCATCGCGTCAATGCCCGTCGCCGCGGTGACGTGGCGAGGCAGGCACAGGGTCAGCTCCGCGTCCAACACTGCCATTCTGGGGTAAAGAGGGTTGGCCACGATCCCCATTTTCTGGTCATCTTCGGTGGTAATCACCGAAATGTTTGTCACTTCCGATCCGGTGCCGGCGGTGGTTGGCGCGCAGATCAACGGAGCGCCATCGTTTTTGACCATGTCTGTGCCATAGATGTCTTCAAGCGTCTGCGAAGAGTTCATCAGGACAGAGATGACCTTGGCGGTGTCCATCGAAGAGCCGCCGCCAATCGCGATGACGCCGTCGGCTTTGTGTGTGCGCGCGGCTTCGACCGCCTGCTTGACGACCGGCGCCGGCGGATCAGCTGCGACATCGTCAAACAGCAAAACATAGAGGCCCGCTTCACTCAGGCTCTTTTGCGCCGGGGCTATCAATCCAGCTTCGATCAAGCCCTTATCCGTGACCAGCACAGGGCGCTGCATCATCGGCGTGGCAAGGTCGCCGATCCGCGCGGTCGCGCCGGATTCGAAGAGAATCGACGGGACGGTATTAAAGGTGAAGTTCATTTCTGATCGTCCTCATCTTCAATTTTCGTCCACTTTAACGCAAAAGTTGGAATAAGGGTGTGAGAAATTGCGTCCATTCGCGCGGCTAGCCGTTCAGTGCGAAATATAAAATCGCCATGCGCACGATGACCGTCATCGCCAGAGTGACGATGATATTGCGGCCTGCGATGGATCCGGCGGCGGCCCCCGCGAGCCCCGCGGCAAGGCTCGCCGTCCAGAAGCCGGCGGCGTCAAAAATACCGAGCGCCACCCACAGCACGATTGAAATCGTGAAGGAGATAGTCAGCGCAAGACCCAGATGAACGACAAAAGAAGTCTGTTTCATTCCGGTCCTTTCATGCCAGTCAGCCTCAACATCAATAATATCCCCATAAGAGCAGCCGGCTCATGATCAGCACTAGCCCTATGCTCATCCAGAATGTCAGCCGCATTCTGAGCGCACCATACCATTTCGGCAATAGCCCGTCGCGTATGGCGGCAAGGTCGCGCCGCAATAAAAAGATCAGCACGCCAAGTATAATGAGATAACGCCAGACGGCGCCGATTGACAGATAGAATACGCCGCCCTGCAAAAGCGCGATCCAAACGGCGAGCGCCGCGGCCATGCCTGATGCAAATCCTTTCCGGGCGCCGAGCTTGGGGGCGAGCCGGGCGCCAGCGTCAACGCCGGCGATATAAACCGCAACCACCCCTGCATAGGCGAGCGTGATGACATGGAGATCAAGCGCATATCGTTGCGGAAGCGCCCAGGGGCTCAACCACACACCGGCGGCGGCGACCGCGAACGGGATCAGGCTGATGAGCCCGAGCCGGGTCAACGTCTCTTCCTGCGGCGTGCGCAAAGCGGTCTGGTGATTGGCGTGATCCGGCATGGCCCCTCTCGCTTAATATAGGGTTGCATCAACCGCGACTCATGCAGCCTGCACGACTATCTACCTCTCCCCGACGGGGAGAAGGAACGTGGGACATCGCCAGCATGGGTTCTTATCACTGCAGCTTTGTACAAGCACATTATCTGCGAAACGCCGCCGCCGCAGCCCAGCCAGCACTGAGTGCTATTAGGACACAAATAATGCCATAGGCGATAGGCTGATTGTGAGCGAGCTCGTAAATGCGCCGCTCTATGCCGACCTTGTTGACCGACAGTTGCGCTTCATCCTGAGCAATGAGTGCGCCATCGCGATAAAGATAAACGGAGACAGTGTATAATCCGACGGGCGTATCGGCCGGAAGGTCCTGGGTGATTGTGAACAGCGCGCCCTTTTTAAAATTGACGGCGTTGCTCCTCTCGCGAAAGGCGCCGCGATCTTGCGCCGCTTTTATGTATGCGCTGCGGAGAATCGCCGGGCCGGTCTGCATGAGAATCGCCGCCGCTTTGTCATTGTTCGGTATGAACGTGGCTGAATTAGACGCGAAGGCTGCTCCCAACCCAAATCTTGCGCGGTCCTGCGCTGGCGCGATTTCGTCGAGGGGCCGTGTTGAGCTGGTGAGATAAAGCGCGGGGGCGCCTTCCATCAAAATGGCGGGACCGGCACTCCAGATAAGATTCTTTTTCTGCATCCGGCGAATTTCAAAATCAGCATCTGGCCCGCGCACGACAGCGACGATATCCGTCGCCTTGGTTTCAATTTCAGAAAGCCCCGTGATGACGCCGAACAACGTCAGGTGCGCGCCGGCGAAACTCGCATCAACCTCAATATTTTCCTGGGTCAACGCAACTGTAATGTCCGTTGCCCAAGCGGCGGTCGACATCGATATGGCTGCAAGAAGAGATGTGAAAATCTGCATTACATTGGGCTCACGACAAAAAGGGATGGAGGTGTTGTTACAAGATCAAACAAGAACCGCGCGCCAACGGCGAGAACTAAGAGCGCCAGAAGCGCTCTCAACTGTTCGGCCTTTAACGCGACCCCTGCGCGGGCGCCAAGTTGAGCGCCAATCACACCGCCGCTCAAGAGTAGAAGCGCCAAAACGATATCGACAGCTTGATTGGTAACCGCGTGAAGAATGGTGGTGAGCGCCGTTACGAAGATAATCTGAAATAACGATGTGCCAATCACGACATTGGTCGGCATTTGAAGAACATAGATCATTGCCGGCACCATGATAAAGCCGCCGCCAACCCCCATTATCGCTGCTAACATTCCGCCAATGGCGCCGAGAAGGAGGGGAAGAATCGGGCTGATATAAAGTTGTGACCGTCGAAAACGCATAGCGAAGGGTAGCGCCGCCATCCAGGCTACACGGCGTTTTCGGTTGCGTGGCGTGTCGATATGATGGGGTCGTGAAAGCGCACGCATGCTTTCCACAAGCATCAATCCGCCGACAGTCGTGAGGAATACCACGTAAGCAATCGAGATAACCGTCTCAACTTGACCGGCCGCCCGTAAATAGCGAAATAAATAAACGCCGAAGATTGCGCCAATGCCGCCTCCGGCGACCAGATATCCGCCCATCTGAAAATCGACCGTCTTTCGGCGTAAATGCGCCGTAACGCCTGAAACCGACGCCGCAACAATCTGACTTGCCTCTGTGCCAACCGCCACCACGGGCGGTATGCCGTAAAAGATAAGGAGAGGTGTCATCAAGAAACCGCCGCCCACGCCAAACATGCCAGAGAGAAATCCTACAGCGCCGCCCATCGCGATGATGATGAACGGATCAACGGGCATTTCGGCTATGGGCAAATAAACTTGCATGCGCCCTTTGTTCCCCTTGCGCCGCTCATGAGATCCTAAGCGAGTGCAGCGTGCACGCAAGCGAGGGCAAAAGATTTAGGACGCTGAAGCGATTTCATTGGCTTGTGCATCGGTCGGCAGTTTTTGCCAGGATGCGACTTCTGCGTCAATTTCCTGCTTTTTCTCTGGCGTCAGAGTGCTTGCAAGCCCCGAAGCGAGAGGGCCAGCTTGTTGGTCGCCATTGAGGCTGGCGATGCTGTACCAATAATAAGCCTTGCCCGCATCTTGAATGGACGAGGTAAAACCATCATTGCTTGGATCATAAAGCGTGCCGAGGTTGAATTGTGAATCAAGCAGGCCGTGATTTGAAGCCTGCTCAAACCACCTGATTGCGGTCGCGGCATCGGCAGGCCCGCCTTCTGCGCGCGCCGTCATCACGCCAAGACGATGCATGGCGAGTATATTACCGCCATTCGCCGCCCGTTGGTACCAGAGCCGGGCTTGAGAAAGGTCTTGTCCAACGCCTTGGCCGGTCTTGTAAAATTCACCCAATTGCAATTGTGCAGGCGGGTGCCCAAGGGCTGCCGCCTGTTCGAGGCCTTTGATGGCGTCTGCTAATTCGGTTTCACCGACAGCTGACTGGAACGCTAAGATACTTTCAGTGTAAAGATCACGTGGATTTATAACATCCCCTACCGGGGGGGGCGAGTTTTCTGTCGAGGGGGTTTCCGCCAGATTGTTCTGGGTTTCAATGGCGGTTGCCGCTTGGTCTCCGTCGGGTGGGGCAGGCGGCCCAAACACAATGTCTTTTAAAACAAACAGCAATGCGGCTGCAGATAGAACGATCGCAACGATCAGCGCAATCGTCATCGGCTTAGAGCTCGCTAACTGTAAATTCCCGGAAGAGACCTGAGGATTATTGAGAAATTTATCATCGGGCCCTTCAGCCAGACGATCTGGTGTTTTGAGGAATGGAATGCGAGCGCGAATGGCGTCGAGAGCGCCCGAAATCCCGGTGGACTCCTTTTCTTTGTCTTCCTTTTTGGTCGGCTCACCGGGCATCCTTTGCGCTGTTGCCAGGGGCTTTTCATCCACGATTTTTTCGCCGACGAGACGCTTGTTATTCGGGCGAGAAGAAAAAAGCGCCTTCTGTTTAGCCGCAATGCGCTCTCGTGCGGACAGTGTCTTTGATTTTTTTTGAGTGGCCGCCTCACGGGCGGTTCGTCTCGCCTCTTTGAGATAGTCACGCGATGGTTGTTCGTGCACGTCTTGATCGACCGACGGTGTCTCGAACTCTTGATCAGGCTGACCGAGCAACATCGCTTTCGCGGTTGCGCGGTTGGCTTCCCGATCTTCCGCGATATTTTGGGTTTCAATGGACTGTGTGTCGCTGGATTGCTGTATTGACGCCTGGTCATCGTTACTGAGCTGCTCTTCAGTACCGTCACCCTTATCGCTATCGACCGATTCTTCCTTCCGAGATTGGCCGGCGCGAACACTGAATACGTCTTTCATCTCTTCAAGAAGTTTTTGAGCGGCGGTCTTATTTTCGGTCACCAATGTGTCGTCGAAATCATTATCATCGAGGTCAAAGTTAAAATCATCAGCATCTGAGTCCTGTTGTCCGCTGACGTGAAGTTCCGAACTTTCATCTCCTCTGCCCGTGGTGAGCTCAGAACCATTATCGAGATCGAAAGAGTCGAACGCCATGTCGAAGGCGTCTTCGGGGATGTCGTCATCCTTGATCTCTGTCGCTTCGACGTCGTTCTCTTCAGGGGCGCCGGATCGCGGCTCTGGGGCAATTGTGATCGGGAGCTCAGCTTCAGCTTCCTGGGCGGAGAAAGCTTCATCCGCGTCTTCAGTTGATCCAGCGTCTACCGGGTCGGCGTCACCTTCGTTTGCTGTAGGGAGGAGGGTGTTTTTCTCCGCGACAGCATCCAAAGGCAGATCGCGCCCTTCGAGGCGGGCGATCATTTTTTCGAAGGATGTCTGCAATTCAGTAATGCGCTTTTCAGCATGTTCAGTCGCGGCGGAGACAGCGGATTCAATTTCGTTGCGCGCTTGTTTGGCATCCTGGGCATCGACCTGGCTAAACTGCTGGCGCAATTCAGTGATGGTCTCCGCAACTTTTTGTACGCCTTCCGAACTCCGTCGTTCGGCGCCGTCAATTTGCTCAGACAGCTTGCGTATGCTTTGCTCGAGAGTGCGGATTTGATTGCCGCCGCGCTTGATTTCATCGCCGAGTACACGCAGCCGTTTACCAGTCCGTTCGACAAACTTCGCATCTGCCGTCCTCGTGGCTTGTTCCCTGAGTTGAGTGGCCTCTTCGGCGATTTGTTCAACCCGGTTCAAACGAGTCAGAAGGTCGTCTAGCATTTCCTTTTGCAGGCCAATCCCAGGCCGTTCAGAGCCCCCGTCATTGTCGGCGGTGTCAAAACGGCTCGCAAATTCCTGAAGTTGGCGTTCCGAGGCTTCAATACGCGCTATGGAAGATGTCTGTGCTGTATTGTATTGCAGGGCCACCTGCGAAACCGCTTTTTCGAGAGCTTTTAGGGCTTCAAGCCGTTCGCGATCTTTCCTGGATGTTTCAACCTTTGAAAGGCGCGCTTCTAACGCCGCCAGCGCAACCGGATCACCGGGCTTGTCCCGCTCCAACCGCTGCAGTCGTTCAACGACCCCGCCGAGATTGCGGGAGAAGTTATTGATGGCTTCCACGCTTTTTGAATCTGCTGCACCGACACGACGATTAAGGTGCTCAATGGCTTCGATCAGATCTTTGGCCCGCAGCCCTTCAAGCTCATCAGGGGCGGAAATTTCAGGATCTCCAGCGTGAAAGATGACATGATTGAGCCATTCCCCAACCGTCATTCCCTCGCGCCTTGCGGCGTCCTTCGCCGTTTCTCGAGCGTCTCGTTTAATACCCTTTACGCTCCATGGGGCGTTCGATTTCATATAACCCACCGGTTGTCCGTCGGGGTTGGCCCCCATTCTGCGTGATCAAACCACCCGTTTAATCCACCGCGAAGCTCTTAATCGGTAAGGTGCTTCGGACCATTCGCAAAGGATAAAGTGAGGTGCAGACCCTCGTTTTTCATGAGAAGAACCTGTTCACCGGCGCCAATTGATCGATTGACGCTGATAGCGAGAGGGATTCACGAAAAGGGCTGCGCTTTGTGCTTTTTTCATTCGAATCCGAGGATTACACTTCAGGCTGAGAATTTCGTTAGCCCGACCGCGCTCGTTTTCCTTATCTTCAGGCCCCCAGTCAGCAGGATTATCACCATGACCGTCTACGACGCCCCTTTAAAAGACATGCGTTTTGTTCTCCATGAAGTATTGCAGATCGCGAACTATTCAAATTTGCCAGGATTCTCGGACGCCAGCGAGGATCTCGTTGACGCCATCCTTGAAGAGGGCGCGAAGCTGGCTTCGAATGTTTTGCACCCGATCAACCAGTCAGGTGATCAACAAGGCTGCACACGTCAAGACGATGGTGCGGTGACGACGCCGGATGGTTTCAAAGACGCTTATCATCGCTTTTGTGAAGGCGGGTGGCAGGGACTTTCTTTCGATCCAGAATATGGCGGGCAGGGGTTGCCCTATATCCTCGCTGTCGCCGTCAATGAGATGATTTCAGGCGCCAATATGGCGTTTGGCATGTATCCGGGCCTCGCGCGCGGCGCCGCCGATGCGATCTACGTGCATGGCACGGACGAGCAAAAATCGACTTACCTTCCGAAGATGATTTCCGGGGAGTGGGGCGGCACGATGAATCTGACGGAGTCTCATTGTGGGACCGATCTCGGATTGCTTCGCGCCAAAGCTGTTCCGCAAGATGACGGCAGTTATCGCATTACCGGATCAAAGATCTTCATCTCCGCTGGTGAGCATGACCTGACTGAAAACATCATTCACCTGGTGCTCGCCCGCATTGAAGGCGGCCCGGAAGGTGTGAAAGGGATTTCACTCTTTATCGTGCCGAAATTCCACATCAACGAAGACGGATCGAATGGCGCGCGCAATGGCGTGATGTGCGGCGCCATCGAAGAGAAAATGGGCATCCACGCCAACTCGACTTGCGTGATGAATTACGACGATGCGCAGGGCTATCTGCTGGGCGAGCCCCATAAGGGACTGCGCGCCATGTTCACGATGATGAACGAAGCACGCATCGGGGTCGCCCTGCAAGGCATGGCGATTTCCGAAGTGGCTTACCAGAATGGCGCGGCGTATGCGAAGGATCGCTTGCAGGGACGCTCGTTGACGGGGGTGAAGAATCCCGACGGCGCCGCTGACCCGATTATCGTTCACCCCGATGTTCGTCGCATGTTGATGGATCACCGCGCCTTCACCGAGGGGGCGCGGGCGTGGATGTACTGGACCGCGTTATACGCTGATCTGCACCACAAATCTGGTGATGAAGCGGAGCGTCAGAAGGCGGATGATTATCTCGGATTGATGACGCCGATCCTGAAGGCTTATCTCACCGATAAAGGCTATTGGCATGCGACAAACGCCCAGCAAGTGCTTGGCGGGCATGGCTATATTACCGAGTGGGGCATGGAGCAGTTCGTGCGCGATGCGCGCATCACGATGATTTATGAAGGCGCCAACGGGATTCAGGCGCTCGACCTGGTCGGGCGCAAGCTGATGAAAGACGGTGGGCGCGCCTTGCAAACCTTCATCAAGGAGCTCGATGATTTTATTGCTGATAATCAGGGCAATGAAGACATGCAGCCGTATCTTGACGGCGTCACGACTGCGAAGGGTCACCTTGGAGAGGCCACCATGTGGTTGAGCGCCAACGCCATGGCGAATTTTGACAATGCGGGCGCCGGGTCGATGGATTTTCTTCATCTCTTTGCGCTGACATCGCTGTCTTATAGCTGGGCGCAGATGGCCAAAACCGCGCTTGAAAAGCAGGCGGCCGGGTCGAGCGATGAATTCTACAAGAACAAACTGATCACCGGACGGTATTTTCTTGAGCGTCTGTTGCCCGACACGGCCAGTCATCTCGCGAAACTGAAATCTGGCGCCGAGGCGGTGATGGCCCTCCCGGCGGAGGCGTTTTAGCGGTTTATTCTATTCCATTGTGTGAGAAAAGGGCGGCTTAAGCCGCCCTTTTTGTTTGTCGTCAGCGCTGCGGCGCGGATGTTGGATCTTGCCAACTGTTGCGACAGAAAAAATCGGCGTGGCGCACGGTTCTCGCAGTGGGCCCTGGCGCCTTTCCGACCAAGTGCGGTGTCGGTTGGGCGTGGAAAATGCGATCACATAAGAAATCCACGCAGATCCCAACCGCAACGATTGGATTTTGCTTGGGCCGCTTCACAATTCGATTGTGACAAGTGTCTTATACGAAGGCGCCTGCCAGTGCACAAAGTTCCGCCCCGACACCATCGACGGGGCCGGTGGTGCTGGTTCGAATGACATCGGAAGTGAGTACATTGTCTCTCACAGAGGACTTGGAATTGATCCCCACTCCATTCTCCCCTTCAAACTGACTGATCAAATCGATCAGGTTTTCCATGGAACGCTCGTCCATCTTGCCCATCAAGTTCTCAATATCTACGGCAAAGGCATTGCCCCATGGCCCGCGTGGGCAACCAATATTACCGCCCGTCATCACAAAGTCGTCGACGACAGTCGTCACCATGACTTTGCCGGCCGCCATCCCGGTTGACGGGGTAAGCGCCAAGGCGCCGACCACACCAAGTGAAAGGATTAATTTTGTCATGACATCCTCCCTATGTCCGCTAAATTGCGTGTGATCTCTTAGCATAAAAACGAAATGAACCATAATTGCGATAAGGGGTGGTTGCGCCTGAAACGGCCTCTGAAGCGATGAGCACCGAATGGCGTCACGGCCTGGACAACCCACGAATTTCCCGTCGAGTTCAAAGCATGGCCCGAGCGAACGTTCGATTGCAAAAGGATGCTTAAGATGAAGGAAGAGATTGGTTTTGCGGCACTTTTATGAGACCAGATTATATTATTGAATCGCGCGCGCGCCGCCGCTTTTGTTCGGAACGCCACGACGCGAACGGGCTAAAGACAATATGGGCGGTGTTCCGGCAACGGCCGTTGCCTGTATCTCAGCTTGCGGAAGGTAAATCCCCTGGTCTGCAAGGGAATCGGCTAAGGCCGATGCGGCATAAACAAGGCGCTCGCCATGGCCATAACGGGTCAACCATTGCGCGCGCATTTGTGCTTCCTTTTGACGCCCGTTTTGAATTGCGGCGATCAGGTTGATGAGTGCCTTTTCGTCCGTGCTCAGCGCTTCTACGCCGCGCGCATAAAGCCTGATGTCGCGCCGTGCGCCGGAATTGAGTGTCGCTAGAAACACCAATAGTCTTATTTCGAGCGGCTTTAGTTTGTTGGCGTACGTCTTGTGCGCCGGGCAGGGCTCTGAGGCGGCTTTTCTGATCAATGCGATAAAAAGCTGCATTAAATTCACCGCCGGTTCATACGGCCCCTTTTGGGTGGGATGTTCGCCGCCAAAAGCGGCCGCGGTATCGAGCTTCGCCATAACGTGCACCTGTGTTTCGATGAGCGGGCCTGATGACGCGGAGTGTCATTTCGTTGCTCGTGACCGTTATAGTGCAATTAATAATCATTCGCAACTAAAATATGAAATAATGATGGTCTATGGCGCCATTTGGCGATGGATCGAGATTTTGCGCAGGGCGCTTGAGAAACAGAACTTATCGCTTTTGTCCCGTGCGTAGTCTTCGGGCGAGGCGATGCGCGGTCGAGACGAGGCTTTTCAATTCACATTCCCAGACCGTAAAAACGCGCCATCCTTGGCTCGACAATGCGGCGGTGTTTTGGGCGTCGCGCTCTTTATTGCGGCTGATTTTCGCGCGCCAATAGTCACGGTTGGCTTTGGGAACGCGCCCTCCGCGCGCGCAGTCATGACCGTGCCAGAAACACCCGTGCATAAAAACAACCGCGCGGTGTTTCGGGAAGACTAAATCGGGTTTCCCCGGCAGGTCTTTTACGTTCAACCGATAGCGCAGGCCCAGTGCGAATAACGCTTTGCGCAGGGCGATCTCTGGTTTGGTATTGGCCGATTTGACGGCGCGCATAATTGACGAGCGCTTTTCCGGTGAGAAAACGTCGGTGTGCATAGGGTCCGTCATGCGGCCGCGGCTCTCGCATTGTCGAGAGCTGGCTCTAATATTGTCTCCGCCAGCCAGCGCACCGCTGGGACGCACACGCCGTCGCCGCAGAGTTTGAGGCCCGATGTTGTGGTGGCAGGCAGGCAATAGGTATCCGGCAAGCCCATAAGACGCGCGGCCTCGCGGGGGCTCATCAGCCGCGAACGAATTTTCCCTTTATCGATCGCCAACAGAATTTGGCGCGACGATCCTCCAGCGGGTGTGCGCAAGCACCCGGCCATTCCGTCAAAGCGCGCTTCGACACGCTGGACGCGTTTGTCGTTCTCCATCCGCATCCGGCGAAACGCACCCCCTATATGTGCGTCCCCCCTCTTCAGTAGATCATCCACTGAGGCCCGCTGCCGGGAAGACATGGCGTCAAGTAGCCCGGCGGTCATGTCAGGCGAGTGCCAATCATCAGTGTCATGAACGACTATGTCGGCGAGTGTAGAGTTGCGTAATGTTTGCGGTCGGGGAGTGAGCCAACCCCAGGCGCGTCGCGCATTCTCGGAAAGGCCTTCAATCGCGTTGACGAGCGCCGGGGGCGTATATTCATCAATGGCTGGAGTCGCAGAAAGAGGTGGGGCGCAATCTTCAGAGAAGCCAAGGATGAAAATACGCGGACGCGATTGCGGTGTGAAATGACGCGCATCAATCACAATCGCCGAAACAGTGTATCCGACATCGGTCAGCCGTTCGACGAGGGTAATGAAATCAGCGCCATTATTGGAGGTGATCAGTCCGGTTACATTCTCGATGGCGATGATTCGCGGCGCGCGCCCCTCTTGGTTCAGGGCTTCCATCAAACGCCAAAAGCCGAAGAAGCCACCACTCCGGGGCGCGTTCAAGCCGCCGCGGGTGCCAGCGAGGGAAAGATCTTGGCACGGAAATGACGCCCAAGCGAGATCCGGCCGGCCATTTGGAAGATCGGCAAGGGTGAGTTTTGTGACATCGGCCTGAATTAAGTCGTCGTCGCCGAAATTTTTAGCATAGGCGGCGCATTTTTGCCTGTCGAAATCATTGGCGAATCGGCACCGCCACCGATCGCCAAGTCCCAGCCGCGCCATCCCGCCGCCGGCGAAGAACTCAAGAAAATCAAATGCTAACTTCATGCGGACTTTACCCTGATTGTTGTGTCTCGGTGCGGTAATCCTCCGCATACGCAATGAGGTCGCCACCCTTATGCCACAATCACCGGGTTTTCGCCATATTTCAACCACTTATCTCGCAAATGATTGAGCGTATAAAGATTGACGCCAGGGAGCGCACAGCCCACATTGGTGTCGGGCGCTAGGGGGCGTCGCAAAACAGGAGATGCGACATGCCCTTGGTAAAATCTGAGTTCGTAAAATCGAAGATTGTGATCGCTTCCCTCTCGGTTGTGTTCGGCGTCGTGATTCTTGCAACGCCAGCCGCCGCTGGGCCAGACCGTAATGGTGACGAATCGGTCTCACCCGGTCTGTTTGTGGCTGATTCCACTGACGTAATCCAACGCGCTGATGGAGACCGACGCGGCCAACGCCGGGGCGAGCGAAGGCGTCAAGATAACCGGCGAGCAGACAGGAATCGTGGTGGTCAAAACCGCGGCGACAGGCGTAGCGGCGCCAAGCAGAGAGATACAAAACACAGCAATGACAAGCGCAGCGACAACAACCGCAACGATGGTCATCGTGACGGAGATCGGAGCCGCCGCGCCCGTAACGGCAACGACAATCATGAACGTCAGGCGGACAAGCCGCGCCAACAGCGCCATGCGGACAATAGACGTAATGATCGTAGGGCCGACAACCGCCGCCACGAACGCCATGCGGATAACAGACGCCATGAGCGCCATGCCGACAACAGACGCCATGACAACCGCGCCAGCCACCGGAGTAACCGCCGCCATGCGACTCATGGCGGACAGCGGCGCCATGCGACTCATGGCCGACAGCGGCGTCATGCTCAGCACAATCATGCCCATAACCGCCCAGCGCATTATGGCGGCAGTCGCTATCGTCATGGGTATGGGCCGCGATCAGGGCATGGGTATTACTGCATCGATCACGGCCTTTTCCACTATTTCACAGGCTACAACCCGTTTGGTTTTTACCTGACCTCCTATTACAGGGGTAGCGCGTATAGCGGCGCCTATGACTGCCACCCTGTGGAAAAGATTGATTACTATCGGGGCCGTCGCGCGCGAATAGGCGGACTGATGTGCTATGACGCTTATGGGTACAGCTACATTCAATCCGGCAGCGGGTATGTGATGGAATATTACTGATCGGCTGTTGAAGTGATGACGGTGCGGGCGCCTTGGTTGGGCGCCCGTTTGCCGTTTCAGGGGGCATTTGACCAATCGACCCGACTCCGGTGAATATGACAGGTCTTTAGTTCATTTTCATCGGCGTTCCATGGCTCGTAAAATTCGATTGCTCCTCCCGATTTCCGGTTTGGCGGCAGGACTTGTCACGGCGATCTCCGCCGATCAGGCCAGCGCACAAGCCGGAGAGCAGAATGCAATAACGGACGTTCAAGTCGGTGAGCGCGGCGACCTCACCCGCATTGCCGTCATCTGCCGGACGCCTTGCCAAATTGCGCCACGGGCCGGTGGTGAGTTTTTCATTCCCGGCGTCAAATCCTCCATGCGGATAGACCTCTCAGGGCGCAGCCGGAATATCGATACGCTGGTGATTGAGCCGACGGCGGACGGAAGTTTGGTCGCAATGCTCGCCGGTGCGCGGCCTGGGCGCGCCGCCGTGCGCGATTGCCGGATTGAGGATCAGATGGCGGCGTGCGTTGATTTTGAGTTCACCCAAACGGACGAGGGTGTCCGGCCGGCGCCGTCACTGGCGCCGCCGCAGCCGCTATCTCGGGCAAAAGTGCAAACGGCTGCGGTTAAGCCCGCGGCTGAAGAGCGGCTCGAGCGCTCGCCGGTTGAAGCCGGCGCCAGCGCCGCCAAGCCAAATTTACGCGAAGCGGGCGTTATCGCCTCACCGGAGAAGGAAGCGCGACTGGCGCCGCCAGAACGTCTTTCCGCACCCATCAGCCCGACATTTATCGCCGCGTCTCCGACCGATGCGCCTGCTGGTCGTCGCCCGATTCTTCGCACCGGTGAGTTTGATTTGATCGCCCTAACGCCATCGATCATTGCGGTGGGAGCGCGCGATATTTTGGGCAAACGGTTGAAAGGCAGTGATTGCAGGGCGTCGAAAGCGGCGCTCGCCAAAGACGCCTGGGCGCTCGATGCGATGATTGATGTCGGCTATTGTCAGGCGGCGGCGGGTCGGCTTGAAGAAGCCGATGGCGTGTTCAAGCGCTTGCTCGCCTTTTCGCCCGACAATTACGAGGCGCTGGTTGGGCGCGCGTTGATCGCCAAGGAAGCGGGCGAGAAAAGC
>JAJFFW010000076.1 GCA_021776435.1 Parvularculaceae bacterium
GCTTCCGAATTTCCTTTTCTCGAATATGATTTTTGTTGGTTTCTTCGCGATGGTCATGTGCGCAGTATTCGGCGGTGTGTTTGTGGCGTTCCAGGCCGCTGGTCATGGCGCTGCCGATTTTCCGGTTTTGTTCGAGGCGGCGAGATGGGGCGGTATCATCGGTGTGATTATCGGCGCGGTCATCTTCATAGGCATCGGTGTGAGCGCTTTTTCTGATCGAGAAGAAACGAAGGTCCGTCTCCTTTTTGTTTTCGGCGGCGTGTTGGCGATCGCCACGCTGGTGATTAGTGATCACCTCGCTTTGGAACCTTTGCGGGGTTGGCTCGCAACATTAGGGCCGATTGCGGGACCGGGTTTCTGACGAGAAAGATCGCAGGCAAGAGACGCACGAGGGCTGGGACCAATATTGAGTCATCGAATCGGTGAGGAAATAGCCGAGGCGGATTTTCTCCCCCGCCAGCGAGGGAGGAAAAAGCGCCGATGACTGACGGATGGGGCCGGTTTGATGAACCACACCGCCACATCGTCGAACGTGGGGCTATGCGGTGAAGGCGGGCGTTGTGCGGGCAAGCGACTTGATCGCAAGCGCGGGAATCTGCTACCTAATTTCGCCTCTTCGCTTCGGCGCAGAAGGGGGGTATACGAATTTCGACATTCTTAAATATCTTTTGAGCAAGGATTACAATTTATTCAATTTCATCAACGCCATTGATCGAAAGTCGTTACTCTACACCCTTATCAATCACTACCCTACTCAAGAATTTTATTTGAAAGATCTTCAAAAAAGCCCCTGACAAGGGTTAGGGCCTCTTCATCGATCGTCAGTAGGTGTCTAACAGCTTTTTCGTAATCCTCAATACTCTGAAATTTTAGTGCCTTAGAGATCCCTTCACGCGCACCCGATTCACGTATCGGTGTTTTTAACAAGATGGCTTCCCAATTTGATTCTTCAACGGCCTCGACGAGATCGCACTTGTACACATTAATAATTGCTTCCGGATCATTCGTTATCCTGATTTCACCACCTGTCATTAGCTCGTCATCATTTGGAATCTGCTCCATTATGCGTTTTCTAATCGCCTTCTTTGCGACTTTCCTGGAGAGACGATCAGTATGATCAACTATTGCTGCAACTCCGGCATTCATGGCGTTGCGAAACAATTGCTCTCTGTCATCACCTGAGACGTCAGTTTGTTTTTTGGCAATCAAGTCAATGATTGTTGGATGATAGTAGATCGCTTCTACCGAGTAGTAAGGAACCGCGTAAACACCTTTTTCCTTCTTCTCAGCGATTTGATCTTCGTCGAAGCCATCGTTATCGGCAATTCCAAAAGCTTGAAGCCAATGAAAACCTTCCCCAGCACGCACTCCTACCACGGACTGTTCAACCTCACGACAACTGCCCTTTGGTATGACAGATACCAGCGGAAAGAGTAAACTGTAGAGCGGTTTATCCAAGCTGCTTTCGGTCCCTTCGACAAACAGTATTCTTCGCCGTGCTCCCAGTAGGTCACGCTTGAGCTTATCGTCAATTGGAGCATCCGATGCAAATTCGTCTGCTTCCCAGCTTCGGACATCCGAGCCGCTGAAGCTGCAAGAACGTAGCAGCAGAATTCGTGCCCGTGGATTTTCTAGCGGAAGGTCGTGATCATGTGTAGAAACCACGAATGCGCAATCTGATCGTCTTTGAAATAACTGACTTAGCAGAGGCGATATGATGGATCGATGTAAATGGCGTTCGGGCTCATCAATGATGAGCAATGAGTTGGGCGGTGCCGTAAGAACGTTGCCCGCGATAAGTAACGCGTTTCGTTCACCGTCAGAAAGCTCTGCCGCACTGTACTCCATACCACCGTCTTTTTGCGCCATGAGCCTTGCATTCGCTCTGACAGATATTTTTATTGGGATGTTAGATTGGAGAAGGAGTTCGTTGATCTCTGCAATAGGAGCCTCTTTCTTCGCTGCCTCTCTGGCCTCTTCCATCCTGCCAGCACCATACGCGTCGGCGATAGCTCGGGCTCTTACGTTCTCCGCGTCGATCAATTCAAATAAAGTTATGCTTGCACGCTGCGCTGCATAAGGATCGCGGTAGCGCGCTTGCTGCTGTCTGTCTTGGTTTTGTATATTTTGCTCGGTCTGGACTTTAATCGAAGGTGCCATGTCGAGCGCATCAGAACCCATCCATGTCTGTCTGTGTGCGGATATCTTTCTAACGGCGTTGCCGTTCTCGGCTGTGTATCTATGCATTAAGGCCGATTTACCCGTGCCGTTAGCACCAAGCACGAAGAGCATCTGTCCAGCTTCGATTCGCAGTTCACTCATATCTGGATTTTGTGATGGAAAACTCAGATTAAATGTCATTTTATCTCAACCATGGCTGTGGCCATAAAACCACCAACAGTTGCGCTCATAACAAAACACGCGCAAATAAACTAGGTTTATTTTCTAAATAGGTTACGAGTTCCGAAGGTTTGCTAACATGCTCTTTAAATCTATTCGTGAATAATGAGCTCGAAAAGCCCAGCGACTCACGCCCACTTTTCCGCCGCCCCACCACCCCACCGCCCCAAGGACGCGCGGGTCGAGGCGTGCAACCGCATCAGCGACCGGCAATTGAATTGAAAAGATTGCATGAATATTCCGCTTCGCTCATGGCGCAGCGCAATCGTCAAGCCTGGGTTATTTGCGGTCAGATTCTGGCTTCCAAAGAAACGTCATCCAGAAAGCCATCGCCAAAACCCCAAGCACAACTGGCAGAAAACTCCAGAAGCCTACCGCCGTCGTAACCTTGTTTTGCCCCTGGCTGGTCGCAACGACCAAACCGGAAGCGCCTTCGCGCGCCGCCAGCATGTCGATTTGGACATTGATCGCAAGAATGTGCAGATAAATCCCCACCAGATTGCCGACGATGAAAATCACCGAAAACATGAAAAAGATATAGGCCGTCACTCTCGTGAATGACGGCGCGCGATGCAGAAAAAAGAACACCGCTGTAATATACGAAAATACAATTGTCGCCAATAATGACATCCACGCAAACACCAACTCGGTGGAATGCAGCAATTGGTTGAGGGTTTCAAAGTCGGTCATTTGTTCGCCTTCATGTATCTCTGCAAGTGCGCCTAATCACGCAGCCGCGCCGGCGCGTTTTCGAACCCGCACCTCACACCACACCCCTACGCCCCGAGGACCCGCGGGTCGAGGCGTGCAACCACATTCGCGCCGGCCATCACGGCGTCGCTCAGACCAACCGCTTCTGTCAGATAGTTCTCCGCAAAGAACCGCGTGATGGCGATCTTTCCTTCAAACCAGTGCGTATCGGCGCCGGCCTCCCGGGCGGCAATCGCTGCGGCGACTGAGCCGCGGGTCAGATAATAGCCGCCCGCCACATTGCCAAACTGTTTGAGATAGGGCGCGGCGCTGGCCAGCACACTCTCTTGATCGCGCTTCGCATGGTCCAGCAACCAGTCCGTTGACAGAGTAAGCGCCTCCGCCGCCGCAAATAAGCGCTCGCCAATAAGGCGTATGTCTTCGCGCTTCGCAGCCTTGGCGATAATCCCCTGTTCCTTGACGCTTTGAATAAACGCCCGCACCGCCGCGCCGCCATCGCCTTGTAATTTGCGACCGACCAGGTCCATCGCCTGAATACCGTTCGTCCCCTCATAAATCGCTGCGATACGCGCATCGCGCATATATTGCGCCGCCCCGGTTTCTTCGACATAGCCCATGCCGCCATGGATCTGCACACCGATCGACGTGGTTTCATTGGCGCGATCGGTTGACCAGGCTTTTGAGATCGGGGTCAACAGCCCTTCGAGGGCGCGCGCCTTTTTACGCGCTTCCTCCGTAGGCGCTGTTTTCGCCAGATCATAAGCAACCGCATTGGCGTAACAGATGGCGCGGGACGCCTCGGTCAGGCTTTTCATGGAATAAAGCATACGACGCACGTCGGGGTGCTCATAAATCGCTACCGGATCGCCGGATTTCACGCCCGGCGCGCGGCCTTGACGGCGCTCAAGCGCATAGGCGAGCGCATGCTGATACGCTCCTTCCGCAACGCCGACCCCTTGCATGCCGACATCAATGCGCGCCGCATTCATCATCACGAACATATTTTTCAGGCCTTTGTTCTCAGCGCCGAGCAACGTGCCGTAACATTCACCATTGTCGCCAAAACTCATCACACAAGTGGGACTGCCATGCAGCCCCATCTTTTCCTCAAGACCGACGCAAGCGACATCATTGCGCGCGCCCGGCGATCCATCGGCATTGACGTGAACCTTCGGCACGAGAAACATCGATATGCCGGCGGTTCCTTCCGGCGCGTCAGGCAGGCGCGCCAGCACCAGGTGCACAACATTATCCGCCAAATCATGGTCGCCGTAAGTGATGAAAATCTTCTGGCCGGAAATTTTATAACGCCCATCTTCAACGGGTTCCGCTTTCGTCCGTATTCCGCTTAAATCGGAACCGGCCTGCGGCTCCGTCAGGTTCATCGCCCCGGTCCACTCCCCCGACACCATCTTCGGCAGAAACTGCGCTTTTTGCTCCGGCGTTCCCGCATGGATGATCGCCTTGATCGCCCCGGTGGTCAGTGTCGTGCCAATCGCAAACGACATACACGCGCCATTCAACCCATCGACCAGCGCGACCGCCAATGCTGATGGTAATCCCTGACCGCCGACCTCTTCCGGGAATGCGAGCCCGCCCCAACCGCCTTCAACATATTGGGTATAGGCTTCCTTAAAGCCTGGCGTGGTGCGCACGACACCGTTTTCAAGACCCGCGCCATTCTGATCGCTGGCGCGATTGAGGGGCGCCAACGCGTTATCGCAGAACTTGCCCATCTCTTCGAGGATCGCCCCGACCAGACCATCCGAAAGATCATCATAAGCGCCCGTCGCCGCCAGGGCGTCAAAGCCCGCCATAAATTTCAAAGCAAAATGCATGTCACGAACGGGGGTGGTGAAGGTCATGGGGGTGCTCCTTGGCGGGCCGGGATTTTGATGCGTATTTATTTATGCCAGCGCTCACAGCCGTCGGCTAGGGAGTTTGTCAGCCGCTTCGAGAACGATGCTGGCGCAAAACCCATGCGACGGGTAAACCACGTCCATGAGTTTAAACTTGAAAACAGATATTCGCGCCGCCGCTGACATCATCCGCTCGGGCGGGCTGGTGGCGATGCCAACCGAGACCGTTTACGGCCTCGCAGCGGACGCAACGGATGACAGCGCCGTCGCGCGCATTTTCGAAGCCAAGGGTCGCCCGCAATTCAATCCGCTGATCATTCATGTGTCCGGACCTGACATGGCGAAACGGTATGTGAATATATCACCGCTCGCTGAAAAGCTCGCAGCACATTTCTGGCCCGGACCGTTAACGTTGGTTTTGCCGCGACGGCCCGACAGCGATCTCTCACTTCTGGTCAGCGCCGGATTAGACACGGTCGCAGTGCGCATGCCCAATCACGCGATCGCGCAGGCGCTGATTGCCGCCGTCGACCGCCCCCTCGCAGCGCCAAGCGCCAATCGCTCAGGCACAATCAGCCCAACGCGGCCCGAGCACGTCCGCCAATCGCTTGGCGCATGTATCGATATGATCATCGACGGCGGGCCCTGCCTCATCGGCGTTGAATCCACGATCGTGAAGGTCGATGGGGAGATGTCTGTTCTTCTCCGCCCCGGCGGAATTGCACGCGATGAAATAGAAGGCGTTTTGGGCGCGCCGCTAAGCAGTCGCGACAATTCGGGCCACCCGGAGGCGCCAGGCATGCTCAAGAGCCATTATGCGCCGTGCGCATCGTTGCGCCTGAACGCAGCGTCACCCGACGCGGACGAAGCATTCCTCGGGTTTGGCGCGACAGCCCATATCCATCCGTATACACTGAATTTGAGTGAAAGCGGGGATTTACGGGAAGCAGCAGCAAACCTGTTCGCGCATCTGCGCCGACTTGATGAAATCTGCAGGGAAGAAAACCTTGCCGGCATCGCCGCCGCACCCATCCCCGGGCTTGGTCTCGGTGAAGCGATCAATGACCGGCTGGAGCGCGCTTCAACCCGCGAACTGAAATAAAATGCAAAACCGCCGCGTTTGCTGTCGATCGAAGAGCCGAGGTCCCAAGCCCTATGTGTCTCCGCGCGCCATCTACCACACTTCCCCCTTGACGGCGCGGCCTGAAGTCTAATGATGCGCGTTCATGGATCCACATTTTCCAAACCCGCCCTCACCTGACGCGCTCGCCGCAATCCGCACCATTGTCGGCCCGAAAGGCGTGATTGAAGGCGATGATCGCGCCCCATTACTGACCGAGCTGCGCGGCTGTTGGGCAGGCGATGCGGCGCTGGTCGTGGCGCCTGCGACGACTGAGGAAGTCGCCGCTGTCGTCAAAATATGCGCTGAAAACACGATCGCCATCACGCCCCAGGGCGGCAATACGGGTCTGGTTGGCGGGCAAACGCCGTTCGACGATGAAGTCCTGTTGTCGTTAAAACGCATGCGCCGCATCCGCGATGTGACGCCGCTTAACAACACCATGACAGTGGATGCTGGCATTACGCTCAGTGAAGCGCAGACTGCCGCCGAAAACGCCGACCGCCTGTTCCCGCTATCCATTGGCTCCGAAGGCTCGTGTCAGATTGGCGGCGTCATCTCGACCAATGCTGGCGGCGTCAATGTGCTGCGGTATGGAAACACGCGTGATCTGGTGCTCGGCCTCGAAGCGGTGATGCCGAACGGTGAAATCTGGAATGGATTAAAACGTCTTCGTAAAAATAATACTGGCTATGATCTCAAGCAGCTCCTTATTGGCGGAGAAGGCACACTCGGCATTGTCACCGGCGCCGTTTTAAAACTTTTCCCACGCCCGGCCGAAAAGGTCACCGCTTGTGCGGGCGTGAAAAGCGCCGCCGATGCGGTCGCGCTGTTGTCGCTCACCCAATCGGCAACGGGCGGGGCTGCATCAAGTTTTGAACTCATGTCCCATCGTTGTGTCGAGTTCGTTCTCAAATTTTTTCCAGATATCCGCGCCCCTCTCGGAGAACCGCATCCCTGGTATGTGTTGATGGAGTTTTCCGCTGGCGCCCAGGCTGGGCTGTTGGGCGTCATTGAAGAGGTCCTGGGGGGCGCCCTCGAAAAAGGCGTCATTGATGACGCGGTCATCGCCCAAAGCGGCGCCCAGACTGAAAACCTTTGGCGCATCCGTCATACCATTCCCTTTGCCGCAGCCAGCGAAGGCATTGGCGCGCATCACGATGTTTCCGTGGCGAGCAGTGACATTCCGGCATTCCTTGAAAAAGCCGGCGCGGCGGTTGAACGCGTCACCCCAGGCGCGCGAATCATCGCTTTCGGTCATATTGGCGACGGCAATGTCCATTATGATGTGATCACGCCGCAAGGCGCACCGCGCGATGCCTTAGAGGGGAAAATCACGGCAATCGAAACCGCTGTCTATGACGTCATAGACAGCTTCGACGGATCGATTTCCGCTGAACACGGCGTCGGACAGCATCGCCGCGAAAGCCTGACACAGTACAAAAGCGCAGTTGAACTTGAAATGATGCGCGCTATTAAAAGCGCCCTCGACCCGAAGGGCATCATGAATCCCGGAAAAATGCTTTAAAGAAAGACGCGTTAAAAAAGGCTTTCTATCCGTATGCTGATATTATTGTCGCCCGCAAAAAAAATGAATTTCGAACCGGCGCCGGGCGCGCCGAAGGCGACGAAACCAGCACTTTCAAATCACACAGCAGAGCTGGCCGAAACCACGCGCAAGCTCACACGCGGAAAAATTAAAACCCTGATGGGGATTTCCGAAAACCTTGCCGACCTCAACTATGAGCGCTTTCAGGCGTTTAAAGCTGACGGCAAATCACCGAGCGCCAAACAGGCGGCGTTAGCGTTCAATGGCGACGTTTATCTGGGTCTCGATGCGGCGAGCTTTTCTCACGACGACCTTGCCTTCGCCCAAACCCATCTGCGTATTCTCTCAGGACTATACGGGCTGTTGCGCCCGCTCGACGCCATTCAACCTTACCGCCTTGAAATGGGCTCTCGGTTGAAGACATCGCGCG
>JAJFFW010000077.1 GCA_021776435.1 Parvularculaceae bacterium
CCAACTTACAATGCCGCCTACGTGCGCTTTACGCCCAGTAATTCCGAACAACGCTAGCCCCTTTCGTATTACCGCGGCTGCTGGCACGAAATTAGCCGGGGCTTCTTTACTAGGTACCGTCATTATCTTCCCTAGCGAAAGGACTTTACAACCCTAGGGCCTTCTTCATCCACGCGGCATGGCTGGATCAGGCTTTCGCCCATTGTCCAATATTCCCCACTGCTGCCTCCCGTAGGAGTCTGGGCCGTGTCTCAGTCCCAGTGTGGCTGATCATCCTCTCAGACCAGCTATGGATCGTCGCCTTGGTGAGCTTTTACCTCACCAACTAGCTAATCCAACGCGGGCCGATCCTTCGGCGATAAATCTTTCACCCGGAGGTCTTATTCGGTATTAGCTCAAGTTTCCCTGAGTTGTTCCGAACCGAAGGGTACGTTCCCACGCGTTACTCACCCGTCTGCCACTGTCCATCAGAGCAAGCTCTGACTTCTCGTTCGACTTGCATGTGTTAAGCCTGCCGCCAGCGTTCGTCCTGAGCCAGGATCAAACTCTCAAGTTGAGTTTGGATCATGACCTGCGGGTGGAAAACCCGCAAATATTACTGACGTTCGTCGCAAAACCAAACTCCGAAAATACGGAGTGGTTTTTTAACAATTAAGAAACGTCAGTAGCTGATCCATGTTGAACCTATATCAGGTTCCGCAAGGACGCCGCCGCCCACGTTTCTCTTCCTCAAGATTCAATTGTCAAAGAGCCGCCAACCATGTCCCGAAATCGAAACAAAGCCGACAAAAAACCGACGTTCCCGAAGCCGCCTTCCGAAGCTTTGCTCTGCTCCGTGGCGACCACTCCGGCCGCGTCGGTGAGGCGCGGATGTACGCAGCGATCCTCGATCTGTCAACGCCTCACGCAAACTTTTTTCGAACATTTTTCCGCAGTAGATATCGCCGGAATTTAGAACACGAGCTTTGGGCGGAAACACCGTCCCGCACAAGGCTCAAAAAAGCACTGAGAAGTGTGGTCTATAGAGGTGTTCAGCGGATTTCAAGCGGAGAATGCACACAATCTATATCTTCGTGCGCATATTCAAGAATCCGAATATCCTGACCCACTATTACCGTATCGGGGCGCAGACCCACTATTACCGTATCGGGGCGCAGATGATTGGCTCATAATTGCGGAAAAAGCGCCAATATCTTCTTCCGTGAGCCGGCATCTGTAACTATCCCCCCAGGTTCCGGGAAATCGTACTCAATATCGAGGGAGCCGCTGGACTTCAGCAGGCCGGCCAACCAATTAGAAGAAACCCAAGCGCGGTCGTTTTTTATCGGTTCGAACCTTTCCGGCATGACGCCATTGTCATACATGATCGCGAGCTCAAAACCCGGATCAGGATTACCTGTTTGTACATCAACAACACAGTGCGCAGCTGTTAGTAGATGTTGAGGCCCGGGAAATTCAGAACCTCTCCACCCATCTCGCCAATAAAAGATTCTGTTTTTCGGTGTCGAGCATACTCAAGATCGATAGATTTTTCGGTTCCATTTTCAAAATTCAATACGCGGGTTAGGTTTCTTTTTCGGTGTTCGTTTCAACTGCCATTGCAGCAAAACTGGTGAGTAACAGAATCATGCCATCCTCGCTTTTGATCAACCTGACTACATTTGTAGTCTTCACCTTGCATTGACTACATTTGTTGTCATCGCTTGTAAATACATCCGGGTAGGACATGCAGAACGCTGTCACAGACAAAGATTCTTCCGTTTCCCGCCCGTCAATCGGGCTGGCGCTGGGCGGCGGCGTCGCGCGCGGTTGGGCTCATATTGGAGCGGTTCAACGCCTGGACGAAATTGGAATTAAGCCGGACATTGTCTGTGGCACCTCTGTGGGGGCGCTTGTGGGTGGTTTTTGGCTGTCTGGACATTTGCCAGCGCTCGAAGCTTGGGCGCGCGGTCTGACGAAACGCCGCATGCTTGGTTATTTCGACCTCATGTTGAATGGTTCAGGCGTGATGGGCGGAAAACGCTTGAACAAAACCATGCGTAATTACCTCGCCGACACCCGCATCGAAGACCTGCAGCAGAAATTCGTCACTGTGACTGCTGAACTCGCGACCGGACATGAGACCTGGCTGACAGAAGGCGACCTCACCGAAGCGATCGAAGCCGCCTACGCCCTGCCCGGCGTGTTCCCGCCACGCTCTATTGGCGGGCGGTGGTTGATCGACGGAGCGCTCGTTAACCCACTTCCCGTCTCTACGTGCCGCGCGCTGGGCGCACGCCTCGTAATCGCCATCGGCCTTCATGCAGATGCTTTTGGCCGCGCAGCCGTTCAAAGGCGCGAAAAATACGACTCTGTTGACTTCAATAACGGGGCAGAAATTGTCGCAGAATCACACGGGACCTTTGCAGAAAAGATCATGTTGAAGAGATTGTTAGGAGCGAGCGGCTCTGCGCCCGGTCTTGGCTCGGTCATGCTCGCCTCATTCAATATCGTCATGGATCGGATTACCCGATCTCGCCTCGCCGGCGATCCGGCCGATGTGCTCATCCTCCCACATGTGGGCCACATCGGCTTGCTTGATTTTGATAAAGCGGGTGATTTGATTGAACTGGGTCGCGCCGCGGTGGACGAGCAGTTACCCGAACTGGAAGACGCCTTACGGTACCTAGCCTGACAGGTTGAAATTATTTCCGCTTACGACGCAATATATTCGCGAAGCGACGCCGCTTCTTGTTCAGCCAGATCGATCTTGCGTTTCACAACATCGCCAATTGTCACGATCCCAACCAGATTACTTTCAAAGACGACCGGCATATGACGTATGCGCCTTTTCGTCATCAGGTTGAGAACTTCGTCCAAAGTCGCCTCATTTCCACACGTTACAGGGTCTGGCGTCATACATAAGCTGACCATGACGGAGAGCACGCCGGCCCCCTCTTTCCCCAATTTGCGTACGATATCGCGTTCTGAAAGAATCCCAACCGGCTTGCCTGCATCATCCTTAACAACAACTGCGCCAATATTTTTTTCATTCAGCAGACTAACAGCATCAGAAATCCTTTGATCGGGAGAGACAGAATAAATAGCATCGCCTTTTGAGCGGAGAATCTCCGAAACTTTCATGATTTTCCTCCTTGCCTAAAACAATTTTGCGCTATTCTGTCATTTACAGCAAGGGGTTAGGAAGCTTGATATTGCAGCGCAATAACAACGAAGGCGTTGCCTAAATATGCCGACTGAAACGGTCAAATGCCCCGAACGTCAGCAAACCAAACAAATAACCGCCAATATGAGCCTCCCAAGCAATCTGATTGTCGCCAGCGCCAAGAATAGCGCCTCCAAAGACACCGATGAAGGCATTTAGCAAGATAACCGCCAATGACCATAAAATGACGGATCGATCCGTAAGCGGAGCCACATTCATATTGTTTTCGCTCGAAATAGCAGATCGACTAAAAGCAAAACGCACCAATCCTCCGAGTAATCCAGAAACACCGCCTGAGGCGCCAACAAGCAATGTGTTTTCATGGGAATGAACCCAAATATACGTTAAAGCGCCGACAATTCCACAAATTACAAAAAATGTTACAAACACAGATGATCTGGCAAATGTTCTGAAGGATTTCCGCCCCTCACCCGCACCCAGCCGCCGCGCAACCGGTGTGCCGAAAGCCAGCAACCAAACACTGTTGAACGCCAGGTGGGTCAGATTCGCATGAATGAAGATATGCCCTATCAGCGGCGCCGCCATGCCTAGCAAGCCGCCATTGGCACTCGGTCCTGCTAAAAAACGAGGCGGAGAGAGCGCTGCAACGACTTCAATTGTTCGCGCCCATCGATCTGGCGCGAAGGATAAAACAACAAACACCCCGACCAGGACAATCAACAGGTGAATCACAACAGCCGGCATATTGAATATCGGCGCCGAAGAACTGTGTTTAGGATCGTAACCAGGAGAGAAAGGATAGTCGGAACGTCGTTTATTCATCTTACTATAAACTCATTGCTTAATACTGTTAATGGAATTCTAACGACTGTTAACACAGTGCGAACCAAAATGACGTCTGGAGCCATTTCGGCACACAATACCGTATATTTGCATCACATTTTACACTGACCCATCCTCTCCTGTCTCAACTAGAAAACCTTTGTTCACTTTACGCGATTAACGTGCTGCGATGAGACGATAAAATTGATTGGCGTCGAATGACAGAACAACAAAAAACACTCGATGAATCAAAGATCATCCCCAAAAAGAGCGAAGCAGAACGCCGCCGGCATACGCGTATCAAGGTTCCGCTTAAAGCGCGGTTTCTCACCCCTGATGGAATAGAACGGCCGTGTCTTGTCTCCAACATCTCCGCCGGCGGTGCTTTGCTCAGAGCGAAACAAACGCCCAATAAAGGCGAGAATATCGTGATTTATATCGACGATGTTGGCCGGTTCGAAGCGAGCATTGTCCGCTCCGGCGCTCATTCTTTCGCCATTGCCTATAAATCACGAGGCGTCAAACAAAATAGAACGGCCGACGCCCTTATTGAAGTCGTTAATCGTGGCTCCAAGGCCAACGACCGGCGCATCGCGCCTCGCGTGTGTCACGATGAATCCGCCTTTGTGCGCCTCCAGGACGGAGAAGAGATGAAATGCGTGATTCTCGATATTTCGCTGACCGGCGCTTCTATCGAAATCAACCCACGCCCCCCTCTGAAGTCTCAGCTCACACTCGGTCGCATGTCAGCGACGGTTATGCGCTATCATGAAAAAGGCGTCGGGGTCGTTTTTACCGGACCAGCGACCCGTATGGACGATGTTTATAACCAAACAAAGGGCCAGTAACCGAGCAGCGCCGCCTTTGGCGCCGGATTTGCTTCAGTCCAATAAGAATAGAGATTAACAGGATTTCACACGAGTCACGGGAACTGGGCAATGTTAGGGGCTGATAATTGGAGTGTAAGGGTCGATGAAAAAGTTTATGGACCCTACTCATTCTCTCAACTGCGCACATTTGCGCATGAAGGCCGTCTTGCAGCATGGTCATTAATCTCACCAGCGGGGAGCCAGACCTGGCGGCCTGCGAATGAAGTATCCGCTTTTGCATCGTTGTTCAAAAATGATCACCCGCACCAGCGCCGCCGCATTCAATCGCGAAGTTTTGGCCGTCACGATCCGGCGGCACGCACTCCCGCACGGCGTAACACTTCACCAACTTGCAAAGACGTTAACGAAGATATCTCTCCAACGTCCAGTCTTTCGAACTTTGTTCTCATTTTTGATGTTGTCAGCGGCGCGGCCAGCCGCGTAGAAGCCGCCATCCTTAGTCTCGGCCCTGGTTTTCGATTATCAGATAATGTCTGGACTCTGACAAGTGAATTAACAGTCGTTGGTATACGTAACGCAATTGCGCCTTACCTCAATTCAAATGAGTCAATATTCGTGATCGACGCCACCCATGGTCGGTCTGCATGGAAAAACTACGCTCCTGAGACACAAGCTAAGCTTGGCGCTGCATGGCTTAATAAGATTTATTAATTATAGCTCGTACCGGGATTTTATTAAATCGACATCTAAGCCCTCGAACGAAAACGCAAAGCCGTCTACAATCAACGGGAGTTTTGATTCGCGTAATTATTAGGCGGTTGAATGCGATATCGTTTTCAGATTCGCAAAGTTGTATTTCATGGATTTCGCTGGTGCTCAACGCCGCGCCTCTCTCAAAATTTGCTCGGAAAGTTCCCCTTCGAATGGAGAAAGAACTGATTCCACTGCAACCTAGAGGAGATCCATAATGGCGAAACGTTTTGCACGTCGTAATGTACGCCGTTCTCGCGATTGCTATGCGCCAGCGGAAAACGGCAACGTTCGGCACTTGTTCGAGGAAACCCCGTTTCAATCAAACCAGTCAGATCAACCCGAACAAAAATACCGCAAGAACATTCGCCCACAAAATGATAGCCAGGCACACTTCTTAAATGCCCTCGACCGCGCAAATCTCGTTTTTGCCCTTGGCGCAGCCGGCACCGGCAAGACTTATCTCGCAGTCACCAAAGCCGTCGAAGCTCTAGAGACAGGGCGCGTCCGCCGCATCGTTCTCTCACGCCCGGCAGTTGAGGCCGGAGAGAGCCTGGGGTTTTTGCCCGGCGACATGGAAGAAAAACTCTCCCCTTATTTGCGCCCCCTTTACGATGCGCTGTGCGACCGTCTTTCCACCAAGCGTCTAAAAGCACTGATTGCGGAAAGCGTTATCGAAATCGCCCCCATTGCTTATATGAGAGGGCGCACACTCAATAACGCCTCTATCGTCATCGACGAAGCGCAAAACTGCACCTATGGACAACTCAAGATGCTCCTCACCCGACTAGGCTGGAACTCGTATATGACCGTGACGGGCGATCCAGATCAAACTGACCTTCTGCCGGGTCTTTCCGGTCTCGCAGAAGTCGCCAACCGCCTCGACCCACTAGAAGGGGTGGATGTCGTGCGTTTTACCAGTGCGGATGTGGTCCGCCACCCACTCGTCGCGAAGATGATCTGCGCACTTTGAGCTCCTCAATGCTTTGGTGGTCTTTCGCCATGCCTTACACCCGTGATATGGGACTATAAGAACAGGGGTCGTTGAGGCAGGAAGATGAAATGGGCGATCGCCAATCCTTTAGGGATGATGAGATCCACGAAGAATCGAGTTGGCGATACCCTCTAGGTATCTTTTTGGCCACGCTCGTACTTTGTGCGATCTTTCTCTATTATTATGTCGGGCCGACCGTCGATGAATTCAGCGGCAATGTGCCGATCCCTGCGATCAGTGAAGAATCCATAGAGATTTCGATCGCCGGCAAGGGATTTTCAGCGCCGGCGAATTATACGGTTTATCCCCGCGACAGGCGCGGTGGAGAACGCGACGAGGTTTCCCTTTACGCGCTTTGGCCAACAATGACTGGCTACGCTCCTGCCCGCCGCACTGATTTTGTAGAAAATGCTCCTGATACGCGGCGTTTAGATATTACGATAGAAAAGCGAACGGTCGTATTGAGCGAAGAAGAACGAATCGAAATACTCTATTTGCCTCAAACCCTTGATAGACGAGGCGTGCGAACGCCATATCAACTTACCAAATATAATTTTCGCGACCAGCGCTCCAGCGTACCGACAAGTGGATATTCGGATACGGAATTATATTTAGGCCAAACAAAAGAAGGTGCGCTAACCGCTTTATTTTGCTTCAAAGAGCGCGAGGACATCCCTAGCCCGGAATGCTGGCGTCAATATGAAATGGGCGAGAACATCTCGGTGGTGTACCGCTTTAAGCGGCCATACCTTGCGGAATGGCAAGCGATCGATACGCGGGTGCGTTCTTTTATTGCTAAACTTGACAACGCTGCCGATGATACACTGACAAGCCCTTAATACCGATTATATCGTGCACTGATAACTGTCATCAACGCAGGCGCCATTAGCAAGCCGAGTCCGGTCGTGATCGCAAAATGACCAGCCGCCAAAGCGCCGCCCGGCCATAATCCAGACACGTCAGCAACCAGAAATGCGCTAACACCCATAGCCATCGTCACGAGAAATTTCCCCACACCGTTTGTCATAGCCGTCTCTGTCACTTCACGCGCATTCAGCCGGGGATGGGCGCTGTCTCGCCACGCCAGAGCGAGATGAGAGAACGCAGCAGCCGCTAACGCCAAAGCCGACAGCTGCTCGCCGCCAGACAATGGCAAGGCTCCGGTCGCTGCATAAAGCAATCCCGCGAACAAGTTTCCGAAGATCAACATCGCCAGCAGGAGAATCGTCGTCCTTAAAGAGACAAACGCAATCAGAGACGCAAACGCAATGAATAGCACAAAAGTAGCGATGTCCGGCGCCATAGACCGTTCCGTTTCAAATACGGCAAGCACCACACCGATAAGAACGAGACCAACGACGGCATACGCACTTGTTGCAGGCAGCAGTTTCCTCACAGGCCGCCAAGTCAGTCTAACATCGCTTCGACGCCAATTTTCGTGAAGCGCTATTTTTTCGTTCACACGTATTAATGACATTGAACCCGCGCTGATAAACAGCGTGGAGCCGCATCCAAGGGTGGCGGCAACTATTGCATACCAAACCGTCTCACCTTCGACTGATTGGCCTTCTGGGAAAAGAAGCTGAGCCAGAAATGCGCTTCCCGCGCACAAAATGGCAAATACAGTTGGCGCAACCGCTTGATGCGCCGCTGCGGCGGCAGCCCCTGTCTTGTCCTCGCCCCTGACAAAGTAACCAGCAAAGTCCCCTGCAACCTCAACCGCTATCACCATCGACAGTCCCATGCTTAAGCTGAGGGCTGGAATGACCGATGAGACAGCAGCAGCGCCATCAAGAGCGAAATAACCAAGCGCCGCAATTGCCGCGAGGATAGAAATAAAGGGACCTATCATCGCCAGGCGAAGAACGCCTCCAATTGCCGGACGGAACGCAATTAGCCACGCTGCCAGGGCTAAAGCAGCGCCAAGAACAGTTTTATCAAACAAAGGATCGGCTACAGACGATTCGACAAATCTTTCGCCTGTGAAATGCACCAGCCCAAGAGCCAGTCCAAATGCAATAAAAACGAGTATTCTTCGCCATCCATCTCTTGGCGAGAATGCCGCTGCGACCGACGGCGCGGCAATCAACATTAAAACCGAAAAAATAAATGCTGTAATTGAATCAGGGGTCGCGAAACCGGGCGTTCGCGAGCCACCCGTGATTGCCAACGTGACCAAACCAAAAATGATAACCGCGCCAATGAGCAACGGACGCCCCGTTGCCAGGCGCCCGACTAAGCCGGAGCGCGCGCTTTCCAATTTCGCCTCTTAACTATCAGCGCGCGCTGGCAAATCTATCTCCAGAATCGCCATGTTGAAGTCAAAAGAAACATCCCCGTCCTCATCATCCTTAAAAAGAACGCCCATGAACTCATCCCCAAAGTAAACCTCCGCAGAATCGTCCTTATTCGCTCTCGCGCGCACGGTCAGATTCTCCAAACCGAATTTCGCTCGAAAATAGACTTGAAGGCGGGCAATATCGATAGAGTCCATGCTAGAAGTCCTTATGTTGGGCCTTTCTTAAACCCATCCGAGGCAATCACGCAACCGTCCGGCCGTCACCGCCAGAGCCCCTGACTGTCTGATGTTTTCCAGCTCGAAGAGGTGTATCACCGCCGCCATGTTTAGAACCTTCATAACCCGCTTCCTCACATTTTTTTTGGTGTTCATGATGGCTGCCTGCGTCCGCGATGAAGAAACCACTCAAGCCGCTTGTTTAAGGAACGACCAGAACACGATCGTGGTTGAAGGTGCATGGGTTCGTCCCGCGGTCGGCCGTCCGATGACGGCCGCCTACTTCACCCTGTGCAACGCTGGCGATTCGGAGGACGCCTTGACCTCTGTATCAGGCGACATAGGCAATATATTTGAGATCCATCGCTCTTCGATGAACACCGAAGGCGTGATGTCGATGGCGCAAGTCGATAGCATAGCGCTACCTCCCGGCCAGCGCATCGTCCTTGAACCCGGCGGCGCTCATGTCATGGTTATTGGCCTCGCTGAAGCCATTAAGCCAGGGTCAAAAACCGCGTTGACCCTGCATTTTCGAAATGCAGCCCCAATGGAAATACTCGCCGAGGCGCGGCCTTAGAGGCCAGCTGATTTTGGTGTAAGCTCTACGCCTGAAATATCGCTTTAATCGAAAGCCTGATCCATGGTTTTGGCAGGGGATTTGGCGCAGTCGCCAACTGGTTTCGCTGGTATCCCGGCGACTGTGCAGTGTGGTGGAACGGAATTTAAAACGACACTACCGGCGCCGACTTTCGCACCCTCACCCACCTCGATATTGCCGAGCACCTTGGCGCCAACGCTGATCAACGCTCCACGCCTGATCTTCGGATGGCGATCGCCCGTCTCTTTTCCCGTCCCCCCGAGAGTAACATTTTGCAAGATTGAAACATCGTCTTCGATCACGGCGGTCTCGCCAATGACCACGCCGGTCGCATGATCGATGAATACGCCTTTGCCAATTCTCGTTGCGGGATGAATGTCCACACCGAATAGCTCTGACATTCGGCTTTGAAGGAAAAGCGCCAGTGCACGGCGGTCATGACGCCATAACCAGTTGGCAACCCGCTGCGCCTGAAGGGACAGATATCCTTTGAAATAGAGAAATGGCTGTACGTACTCGTGACAAGCTGGGTCACGTTCAAAGACAGCCAGAAGGTCTGCCAGCGCCGCTTCGACATTTCTCGGTTCATCTTGATAGGCGGCGCCCATAACCTCCCGCCACAGCATGGCGTTCATCTCACCATCAGACAGTTTTTGGGCGAGACGATAGGAAAGCGCCGCTTGAAACGTTTCGTGATTGAGGATGGTTGCGTGCAGAAAACTCGCCAATATTGGCTCCTGCGCAGCCGCCGTCGCCGCTTCCAGCCGCATGCGCGACCAGGTTTGGTCGGTCGACAACTTTATGACATTCGAAGTCTTGACCATGGGGGCGACTACTCCACTCTTCTGCAGACATCTTCCAGTATAACCCCCAAAATGGGTTCTGGCAGCTCTCGGCGCAAGGCCTTAATATAGATCGCGAACGTCATCACAATTGTTAATGAATCCCGGATTTCACCCGCCAGAACCATCTCTAGAAGAGCGCCAAATCGAACCTTTTTACACTTTAACACCTCCGAAGGCTCAGGTGACGCCTCCCCTTCATCGAGATCCCAGGCAAGAAAACAAACTGCCTGTTCATCTGATACAGAATTAGAGATATCAAACGCCGCCACTTCTTCCCATTGGCGCGCGGTCAACCCTGTCTCTTCATGGAGTTCCCGCTTAGCGGCGTCGAGGGGAGATTCCGACAGCGCCCCGCCCCCTTCAGGCGCTTCCCAGCTATAAGCGTCATGGGGAAACCGGTGCTGGCCGACAAGGCGAACACAACCAGCGGCGTCTATCGGTAATACCCCGATAGCAAGGTGCTTGAACCGAACGACTCCATATTCCCCATCTGACCCGTCAGGGTGGACGACATCATGGTCGATGACGGAGATCCACGGATTATCAAATGCGACATTTGTTGACTTAACCGTCCACGGACCGATTTTGTGCGTTGTCATTATTCGCCTGAGGTTATGACTTCACGAACAGGAATGGGAATTTGGCAGACATCAATAAAATCATGCCGGAAATAGAAAAACTCTTCGGGCCGATTGCGGCGGGCTTCGACATATTTCATGAACACCTCGGAGTTTGACTGCAACGTTTCCAGATGCACGCGTTCGCCTTCAGGCAGATCGCTGCCGAGGCGCATCGAGAGAATCGTTTCGCCCCGATCATCTTCTTGCGATTCCGGCGGCGCGACACGGCGCAAAGCTTGTATATGCTCCATCCCCTGAACGACCCGGCCAAAGACTGTGAGATTGCGATCCAGATAACGCTGCGGTTGCAAGGTGATATAAAACTCACTGCTCGCGGAGTCGCGCTCGTTGTTGCGCCCGAAAGCGAAGGCGCCTGTACAATGAAGATGCCAGGCCCGCTGGCGTTTCTGATCGAGCCCGACGGGAAGACCGCCGACATAACCGGTCACGGCGGCGTATCCATCTTTGTCTTTCAAGGCCGCAAAGCGATGCCAGACGGGGGCGGAGTCATCGAATTCTGCAGTCAGTGACGTCGCTGCGTCTTTGACATCGCGTGATTCAAAGACATCTCCGCCCTGCGCCACAAATCCATCGATGACCCTGTAAAAAGAAAGGCCGTCGTAAAAATGCGCCCGAGACAAGGCTTTGATTTGCGCGACATGACCACGCGCCAGTGCCGTCGAGAGGGCGACAATCACTCTGCCACTTTCCAGTTCGATATAGAGCAAATTCTCCTGATTGAATTGAAACCAATCAGATGCCCGGGAAGCTTCCAATATCTCAGCTGCGGTGGCTTTTCCCTCCAGGGCGTCGGCAAGAACAGGCGTTGTTGTGAGCGCCGAGAGCGCGGCAAACACACAAACGATTTTCATATCTTCTCTCCCTACCCACGTCCGCGATAAGCGGGCGCCCCTTGATCCGGCAACCATAACCCTTTTGGCGGTTCCCCTGTCTGGTAAAAAACATCAATCGGGATGCCGCCGCGGGGATACCAATA
>JAJFFW010000078.1 GCA_021776435.1 Parvularculaceae bacterium
GCCGAAGAGGCCTATGACAAATATCACGGCGTCTCCAAGTTCGATGTGGTCTCCGGCAAACAGAAAAAAGGCACGCCCAACGCGCCTTCTTACCAGAAAGTGTTTGCCAAGACGCTGATCAAGGAAGCGGAAACCGATGACAAGATCGTTGGCGTCACCGCAGCGATGCCGTCCGGCACCAGCCTTGACATGTTCGGGGATGTTTATCCTGACCGTCTTTACGATGTGGGTATTGCTGAACAACATGCGGTGACGTTCGCGGCGGGGATGGCCGCTGACGGCATGAAGCCTTTTGCGGCGATCTATTCGACCTTCCTTCAGCGCGGTTATGACTCGGTTGTTCATGATGTTGCGCTTCAGAATTTACCGGTGCGGTTCCCGATGGACCGCGCCGGACTGGTTGGCGCTGACGGGCAGACCCACGCCGGCGCATTTGATCTCGCTTATCTCGGCTGCCTGCCGAACATGGTGATCATGGCGGCGGGCGATGAAGCCGATTTGGTGCACATGACTTCGACGGCGGTCGCTTATGATCAAGGCCCGATTGCTTTCCGCTATCCGCGCGGCGAGGGCATGGGCGTCGACATGCCTGAAAACGGCAAAATTCTGGAGATCGGCAAGGGCCGCATCATGAGAGAAGGCACGAAAGTCGCGATCCTGTCGCTCGGCACGCGCCTGCAGGAATCCCTCATCGCCGCTGATACGCTGGAGGCCCAGGGGCTTTCCACCACGGTCGCCGATGCACGGTTCGCGAAGCCCCTTGATCACGAATTGATCATGCAGCTCGCCCGCCATCACGAAGTTCTAGTTACGATCGAAGAAGGCTCCGTCGGCGGATTCGGCGCTTTTGTTCTCCACTTCCTTTCCGGAGAAGGGGCGCTTGATGGCGGGCTGAAGATCCGCACCATGACCTTACCGGACCGTTTCCAGAACCAAAACGGACCGTATGAGATGTATAATGACGCGCGCCTCAACGCGCCGCATATTGTCGAAACCGTGATGAAGGTGCTCGGCCGTACGGCGAAGGTGATTGACCTTCACGCGTAATTTTCCATGAATAGGACGACTATAGCATCGGGTGATAAATCGGGATCGTCCGATGCTATAGTTTTCTTTGTGGTCGCTCCGGTTTTGCGAAAAACAGGACCTTATCCTGAGCTTGTCGAAGGACCACTTTTTCGTCCGGCGCTCTAAAAGCGGTTCCATTTGGGACCGCTTCTTGCTTGTGTAATGCACATACGCGCACTGACGCCTGCTCAAGGTGTAAGTGAGATGCACGCTAATCTTTGCTCCGGAAAATAAAATTTACCCTGAGCGGACCAAAGGCCTCCATCTGGAGAGCCGCTTTTATGGGTCTGGAATTTGGCGGTATCCGGCTGACGCCTTGATCCTTGACCCCATTGAGATCATGGTCTGACAGGTCGGTTTTATCAGTTTCTTAAAGGCGTTAGCGAATGTCTTGGCGTCTGCAGGGGCGGAATTGTGAACGCTTATGTGGGAAAACTCTCCGCGCTGTGTGATGACATAAGCGCTTTTTTGCGCGATCAAGGCTGGGCGTCTATGGATGTGCGTGATAGCCCGATCACCGGCGACGACGGCAATAAGGAAGTCCTGATTGGCGCAAAGAAGGCGGCATAAGCGAACACAGCCATTGAAGCGCGCTGAGACCGAAATCGTCGAGATCGGCGCGCGTGGCGAAGGCGTCTGTTTGGTGCGCGGAGAACGCATCTACGTTCCGTATACGGCGCCGAACGATGTCGTGGAAATTGAATATGCTGGTGATCGCGGTCGAGTGGTTGAACTGATATCCGAGAGCCATCAACGCGCCGCCGCGCCATGCCGATATTTTGGTCAATGCGGTGGCTGTGTTTTACAGCATCTCAATTTTGAACCTTACAAGCACTGGAAGTGGGCGCTGGTCGTAACGGCTCTGGCGCGAGAAGGTTTTGACGGGGGTTTGGTTGAACCTGTGATTGCCTGTCCGCCGGCAAGCCGTCGTCGTGTGGTCTTCGCCGTTCGTCGCACAAAAGCGGGCGTGACCTTCGGTTTTAATACACGGACATCCAACGAGATTGTCGCCATTCGTACGTGCACTGTTCTGGCGCCGGCTTTGGCTGATGCGTTAGTGCATTTACGCGCATTGGCAGCAGCGGCGCCGATCGCGTGGCGCGCGTTTGATGTGTCCGCGACACTGTGCGCCAATGGCGTCGATGTGAGGTTCGCGGGCTCTTCCTCAAGTGATATCAGCATTGACGATCTTGACGCCGTCGACTTTGAACGCCTGTCGAATGTGGCGAACACTGCCGGCATACTGCGCTTGTCAATCAACTCCGATATTGTTGTCGTGAGGGAGGACCCGCGCATATGCTTTGGGTCCGTATGCTTCTCACCCCCGCCAGGCGTTTTTCTACAGCCAAGCCGGGAAGGGGAGAAGGCGCTTATTGATTTGGTCGTCGAGAATTTTGATGGCGCGGTGCGCCTAGCGGATTTATTTTCCGGTTGCGGTACATTTTCATTGCCGCTCTCTATGGGCGCGCAAGTTGACGCCTATGATGATGATAAGGCTGCGGTTGAAGCTCTCACTGCGACGGCGCGTGACCCGGTGATCGGGAACCGGTTAAAAGCGCACCGGCGAAATCTGCTCGACAACCCGCTGACGGAACAAGAGTTAAGTTCCTATGACGGTGTTATTTTTGATCCGCCGCGCGCAGGTGCGCGCAAGCAAGCCGTCGAGATTGCCAACTGCGCCGCGCCTTTGGTCATTGGCGTTTCATGTAATCCATCGACATTCTCGCGTGATGCCGCATCGCTTCGCGATGGCGGTTATCAGCTGACACGCGTCGTGCCGGTGGATCAGTTCGTCTTTTCGCCTCATATCGAGGTGGTCGGCGTTTTCAGAAGGCAGCCGGGATGAGCGCAGTGTCGATTGTGGAACCGCTATCGCGCCCTCACTGATATGTGAATTCGACGCCCGTAATCTTGTAAAGACGATCGATAGCGGGTGTGTTTATATTTGTTTCCGTCTTGGTGTTGCGTACCGTTCAAGACTAAACGGAGATGCCAATGAACAAGTCGAAACGCAAGGTCCCCGAAAAAGAACTGTGCGCCTTTCCGGGAAAGCAACTGAATAAGATCGCGCAACAGGCATTGGAAGAGGCGGCGCTCCGCCGGCGCGAGTCAGACCCGGCGAGTGAATTTTCCGGTGATTGCCCAAGCGGATCACCCGAGCCGACGCGATATGGCGACTGGCAAAACAAGGGCAGATGTAGCGATTTCTAATCGCCCTAAACTTTTATGTGGCCGATGTTTGGTATGCGCCTAAAGCATCGAGCGTTTATTCCGATTCAATGCGTTTATTCCCGCACATCCCCGCGCAAGCGGGGATCCATGTCTTCTTCGTTTTCTGGATCCCCGCTGGCGCGGGAATGTGCGGAGTATGGTTGGCGTCTATGATGCAAATTTATCGCTCGAAGCTCTAGAGCGTTTCCGAGGAAAAGTGGTTCGCGGTTTTCCGATTAAGGAAACGCGCAAAAAAGACTCTAGCGCTATTCCTGATTCAGTTGAAACCGGAATGGCGCTAGGATGCGCGTTTCACATTGTCGTCCGAGTCACGATCAATCAGTTTGATGTAAGGGTCGATGCCGGCGAAGTCAGGCTTTTTGTCAACCGTGACGGTAATGGTCGGGTCCTTTGGATTGATCGTATGTTTTTTCAGATAAAGTACGTCATCACGCGAAAAGTCCTCATCCGCAGGACTTTTCATGAATACGCCAATGTCTATCGGGATTGAAATGCCGGCGCTCGTTTCGCGACCCTCACCATCGGCGTAAAATTTCTCTGCCGAATAGGTAAGCGTGACATCGAATCGACCGTCATCACGTTCTACGACTTTCACTTCCTCGGCTGTCAGATCAAACAGAGTAATCTTTTCAAACAGATCCGTAATGAGGTCATCATGGGCTGGGCCAGCTTCTTCGCGCAGTATAGTGAGGAAATCAGTTGATATGGCGTAAGGGTCCGACTTGAACCCACGCAGTTCAATCAATCGTGCGAGGGAGCGGTTCACAACCTCTTCACCCACATAATCCTTCAGGGCATACATTACCAATGAACCTTTTTGGTAATGGATATATTGTTGGTTCTCGACGCGATAGAGCGGTAGCTCTTCAATTCTCTCACCGCCGCGAGAGGCCAAGTAGCGATCGAGCTCAAGCTTCAGGAAGTCGCGAACATGTTCCTCTCCGAACTCCTTTTCCACTGCCATAAAGGCGGAATACTGAGCAAAAGTTTCGACCAGCATTGTGCCGCCTTGCACCTGCGCGCCCATGACCTGATGCGCCCACCACTGGTGTGCTAATTCGTGGGAAGTGACATAGAAAACAGAATCAACCGTGTCAGCATCTCGGGTGTCGAGAATAAAACCGATCGCTTCCGAGTAGGGAACGGTGTTGGGGAATGACTGAGCGAACTGGCGATAGCTGGGGAATTCCAAGATGCGCATCTGGCGATATTGGAACGGGCTGAAATTTTCAGAGAAATACGCAAGCGACTTTTTCATGGCGTCGATCATACGGTCGACGTTGAAGTCATGGGGCTTATGATAGAATACCTGAAGATCAACATCCTCCCATTTATCGTTCCTGATTTCATATTCGGCTGATTGAAACGAGAAAAAATTCAGGATAGGCGTATCCATCTTGTAGCTGAAATAACGACGCCCATTCTCCACCCACTCCTTTTCCAAATAACCTGGCGCGATGGCGGTCTGACCCTCGACCGTGCTGACGGTTGCCTCAAATGTTACGTAATCGGAATCGCCGCGCAGATAATTGATGCTGTGGCTTGTTTTGTCTTCAAGTTTGGGAAGGCGATCCACGGGTTCAAGCCCGTGACGGCGACGTGTATTTCGGTCCGTCAAAATTCGACCCGCATTGTAGCCGATGGCTGGGGCTGCGTTTAAATTATTTATGAACGTTCCATTATAGACGACAGTGACGCCATTGTTGGAGTTTTTAAATCCGGGATTGGTCAGTGCGGTCTCAAACGAAAGCGAACGTTTCTCACCCGGCTGCATTGGTGTTTCCGTCTCAAAGATAAAGACGTTGTGCTTGTCATCGGTCTCGGTGATTGCGGCGCCATCCAATTTCTGACTGACAATTTTTAGGTCGGCTGCATATTCCACATGGATACGACTGATTGGTTCAGATGTTTTATTTTGAATGACATAGCGGCCAGCCGCATCGAAACGTCGCTGATACGGATATATATCCACATCGATTTTAACGTCCGTGATTTTGGGCTGAAGGGCGTTTTCTGACGGGCGATATTTTTCTTCATAATCGACGGCGATTTTTTCTTGGTCTTTCTGGGTCACATATTCGTTGAGAATATTCGTGTTGTAGAAAATAAACCCACCAAGAATCATTGCGCCCAGAGTAGAGGCGCCCAGAAGACTGCCGGTGAGTGGTGTGAGTGCGCTTGGCAGGTCACGGATGCGTCTAAAGATTGACGTCAGAGCGCCACGATTCCAGAGAAGAAATGACAAGGTCAACAATATGATCGCGACGAAAGTCCAATACATATTGAACCAAGTGGAAATGCTTAGGAAATGCCCATACCCGTTCATATCCGAATAAGGCGCAGGAGGTGTGCCGCCATAAAGATACAGGTTATGCTCGAAACCGATCTGCGACAATGTGGTTGAGCCAATGATGTAGATCACCATGGCCAGTATGCCCACATACCGATTGTTGAAGAGGACTTGTGTGAATATGGCCAGCACTGCAACGAGGGCAAACCCCCAACCTGTATCCACTACCAATAGTCGCAGGGCGTACTGATCAAGTTCAATATTCGTGTGCCCTTTGAAGAGCTGAATAGTGATTGCTGTTGCAGCGCTGATTACGAACAGCGTAAAGATGATGATCAATAGGGCAATAAATTTCGGAAACATCAGCGCCCAATTCGGGACCGGCGTTGCGTCGATAATTTCGTGCATTTTGACGCTTCGATCACGCCACATCAGGTCGGCGGCGTAAAATACGACTATCACAATCGGAACAATGCTGAAAGCGCCGAGAATGATGTCAATCATGACGCGCGTGACGGGATAGGTTGGCGTGCCAAAAACAGCGCCCGTATTTAAAAGAGCGAAAACTGTGTTGAACATTCCGAGCGCAAGCAGCACCCAGAAGGTGACGCTGAATATGACGCTTCTTACCTCGAAACCGGTACGCGCCACGAATTGTTTTCGCGCCGTCCCACTGTTGAATACACGCGAGGCGGCGGGCAGCGTTATCGTTGTCGGTAAGAATCGTTGCTGCGCGAGCGACGTCTCTTTTTTCTTACTTACCTTGCGACCGGCGGCGCCCTTGCGAAATGAAAACAAGAAATAATTCAGGATCAAAAGAAAAATCCCAATCCCGAGCCAGAGTAATCTGTTGATCAGAAAAATTCCGGTCAGGGGCGCTAACTGTTCGTTTCGCTCAAACGCTGTCCAGTTGCGGGTTAATTCGCCAAACGCGTTGACGCCGAACGGATCAGTCAAAGCTGCGACCGTACGCAATTCCGGATCATTGAGCAGGCTCTGACCGGTCAGATAGCCCGCAAGAAAAACAACCAAAGCAATATAAGTGGCGATGTTGCTGCGCGTGAGATTAGCGACCACGAACATGATCATACCGGTGATCAACATGTTCGGTAGGCCAATGACAAATAAACCGTATATATAATCAAGCAATCGAAATGGACCCACGGTTTCCGGGTCCACCCAGGGCATCATGCTGCCGATCAATACACCCAAAGGGACACTGGCGAAGGCAAGCATGACAGCAGGGAAGGCGCCCGAAAAACGACCAAGCAGATAACCAGCTTTGCTGATGGGTGTTGAGAAGATGATTCCATCCATTTTATGGGTCGTGTCGCGTAAAACCCCATTAACGAGAATGGTCGTTGGGATGAATAAACCGAATATGCTCATGATCAGGACAACCTGTGTGAGCGCATAGGGTGAGTTGATCTTCACATTGCCGCCGCCGCCGATAGTAACCTGATCAATCGATGTGGCGAGAAAAGTTAACAAAAAGAAGATTAAGAATATCAGGATGAAGCCAGGCGAGCGAAGCTGATACTTAAATTCAAAACCGGCGATTTTACGAAGCATACCGAGCCCTTTTATCAAATGTGTGGTTATGGTGTGAAGCGTTTAGGCGGCTGCGGCGCGATCATCGCTATTTGAAAAGACCTTTAGAAAATACACATCTTCCAGATCAGCCTCGGCGCTTTCGAAACCTTCTCCGGGGTCGCCATCTGAGTAGATGCGCACCACCGTCGTACCTGCGATGAGACGGGCCGAGAGAACATTATACTTCGATTGATAAGTCCTAATTTCATTTTTATCGATCGTCTTTGCCCAGAGTTTACCTTGAATTTCACTGACGAGTCCGGACGGTGCGCCAAGGCTGACGATTTTGCCGCCGGCGATGATCGCCATTAGTGGGCAGAGGTCGGAGACATCGGAAACAATATGAGTTGAAAGAATCACCACAACATTTTCACCGATTTCAGAGAGCAGATTGTGGAATCGATTCCGCTCTTGCGGGTCAAGACCTGCCGTTGGTTCATCAACGATAATGAGTTGCGGTTCGCCAATCAGCGCCTGAGCAACGCCGAAGCGTTGACGCATCCCCCCTGAATAACTAGCGAGTGATTTTTTGCGTACATCGTAAAGATTTACCTGGCGGAGTAGTTCGGTGACGAGCGCCTTGCGCTCCTTCCCATTTGTCACCCCCTTCAGGACAGCGATATGGTCAAGCATCGCTTGGGCCGAAATGCGGGGGTAAACATCGAAATCCTGGGGTAGATAACCAAGGCTTTGGCGCAAGGTGTCCGGTGATCGCAAGACATCAATATCGCCAAACTTAATTTCACCCTGCGTCGGTTTTTGTAACGCAGCCACGCAGCGCATCAGGGTCGATTTGCCTGCGCCGTTGGGCCCGAGAAGTCCGAACATGCCTTTGGGGATTTCAAGGTTGACCCCATCGAGTGCTCGCACACCGTTGCTGTAAACATGGGTAAGGTTGGAGATTGTCAACATTGTTACGCCCTTTGGATGTTCGTTGATAGGTTCAATTGTTTGATCAGTTTCAAATTGTTAAAGGAAACTCAATAGAGTAGGTGTCAGAACGGTTGTCAAAAGCGATAAAGCGATGCCTGGGTTCCGAGCGTTCAATCAAGCGTATCGTATCAAGCTTTTCGGGCCATCCATAATTGATATTACGGTCATCTCTGCTGTCTTTATGCCTAAAATGTGTGGTGATGACGACGAGGTTGAGGTGATTCGCCGGATAGCCGCTCCAGTGCTTGGCGGCATTGTTAGTGCGACGGTGCTAGCCTTGGCCGCCATTCCAGCGGTATATCTATTACAGAATCGGGAACAAATGACATGACTGAGGTGCATTCGAATCACAAAGCCTGCCACGGTGGTGCGAATACGGACGATGTTGCGTCAGGAGAATATGACACGACGCCGTCAGATTTCACCGGCGTCGTTTATACCTGCCCGATGCATCCGCAAGTGCGCCAGATTGCTCCGGGCTCATGTCCCTTCTGCGGTATGGGACTTGAGGCCGAAGGCGTTGTCACCGGAGAAGAAGACACCAGCGAACTTGATGACATGACACGCCGGTTCTGGGTCAGTGCGGTTTTGACGCTACCGCTCTTCGTCTATGCTATGGCTGAGATGATGCCGAGCCAGCCTTTTCATGAAATTGTCCCGGCGGGTTGGGGGAATTGGCTTCAGCTTGGTTTTGCTGCGCCTGTCGTCTTGTGGGGCGGCCTGCCATTTTTGATGCGAGGGCAGCAGTCGGTTCGTACCGGCAATTTGAATATGTTCACGTTGATCTCGCTTGGTATTGGCGTTGCGTTTATCTATTCCTCGGTTGCGACTATTGCGCCGCAAATATTCCCACCAACATTCCGCGATGCGAGTGGCGATGTTGCAATTTATTTTGAGGCGGCGGCCGTCATCACGACATTGGTGCTACTGGGGCAAGTGCTTGAACTTCGTGCGCGCAGTCAGACCTCCGGAGCGATCAGAGCGTTACTGGAGCTGGCGCCGCCGACTGCGCGGCGTATTCTCGAAGACGGGCGCGAAGAAGACGTCTCCATCGATGCATTGCACATTGGAGACAGACTACGGGTGCGCCCCGGAGAGAAGGCGCCAGTTGACGGCGTTGTCCTCGAGGGGCATAGCAGCGTCGACGAGTCGATGATCACTGGCGAATCCATTCCGGTAGAGAAGGAAAAAGGCGCAGCCGTCACAGGTGGAACCGTAAATGGGACGGGTAGCTTTATCTTCCGCGCGACACGCGTTGGCGGAGATACTCTTCTGTCGCAGATTGTTAAAATGGTCGCAGAGGCGCAACGCAGTCGCGCGCCAATCCAACGACTTGCTGATGTCGTGTCCGGCTGGTTTGTGCCCGCAGTGATCGCGGCGTCTCTCACTACTTTTATCGTCTGGGCGTTGTTTGGTCCGCCGCCCGCCATGGCGTTCGCAATTGTTAATGCGGTCGCTGTTCTGGTCATTGCTTGCCCATGTGCGCTTGGCCTGGCAACGCCGATGTCGATCATGGTCGCCACCGGCAAGGGCGCACAAAACGGCGTTCTGATCAAAAATGCACAAGCTCTTGAAACATTTGAGAAAGTTGACGCCATCCTGGTTGATAAAACAGGAACCCTGACAGAAGGCAAACCCCGGCTTGTAACCATTGAACCTGCAGCGGGCTATGACGAAAGGTCTCTTCTGGCGCTTGCTGCTGCGATTGAAAAACCAAGCGAACATCCTCTCGCCCAGGCGATCGTAAAAGGGGCGGAAGAGCGGAATACGGACAAGTTTTCCGTGGGCAATTTTAATTCCATAACCGGTGAGGGCGCCCAAGGCGTCGTCGGTGATAAAACTATTGCGATTGGTAATCTGAAATTGATGCGCAGGCTCAACGCCTATGATGAAGCGCTGGCTAAGCGTGCTGACGTCTTGCGAGAGGATGGGCAGACGGTGATGTTTATCGCCGTCGATGGTCAGGCAGCCGGATTATTAGGTGTTGCTGATCCCATTAAGGAGACAACGCCTGAGGCGATCAAAAGGCTGCATGACGCCGGGTTGAAAGTGGTCATGCTCACTGGCGATAGTAAAAACACCGGCATGGCGGTCGCCCGTCAGGTCGGCATTGATGACGTGCGCGCGGATGTCTCTCCGGAAGACAAACACCGTGTCGTGAAAGAACTTCAGAGTGCGGGCGTCATTGTCGCTATGGCTGGCGACGGGGTGAATGACGCTCCGGCGCTCGCGCAGGCGGATATCGGTGTCGCCATGGGCACCGGCGCTGATGTCGCAATGGAAAGCGCAGACGTCACGCTCTTGCGTGGCGATCTCATGGGGGTCGCACGGGCTTATGAACTCAGCCGCGCCACCATGCGCAATATACGCCAAAACCTGTTTTTTGCGTTCGTTTATAATGCGCTCGGCGTGCCAATAGCCGCGGGTGTTTTGTACCCCGCTTTTGGCCTGCTCCTTAGCCCGATGATTGCAGCGGCGGCGATGAGTTTGAGTTCGGTCTCCGTTATCGGCAATGCGCTTCGGTTAAGGCGTTTAAGGCTCTAGGAGCGCCGGGCGAAAAAGTGTGCAACGGTTTTCGCGTGAAACGGTGCGACTCCAGAAAACTTGGGCGCCGAGCGAAAAGTGTGCACGGCGATAGCTCTATAATCCAGAGCAATATCTGAGAAGGCAGGCCTTACGAACGATCGAATGCCTGCTCAACAGTGCTCCGAATTTCATGAGCTGCCCGCACCATTTCGTCGTTATCGATATGATTGAGATGAAATGCTGCAATCGGACCTTGGGAGTGACGTTTGCGGCTCTTGTCATAGAGTGGGTCGTAGTGATCGCGCATCAGGCTGGCAGCAAGGGCGATATAATTCTCCGTTTGCACCATATTATGCCAGCCATCAACCAGATTTTTACTATGAAACGGAGTTAACCGGTTCACCGCATCTTTAATGGAGGTCGGGTTGGTCACGATGTCAGCATAGGCCGTCAGCAGATAACGTGCGCGCTCAGTCGGCTCGGCCTGGATCTCAACACGCGGGGAGGCGCGCATCGCTTTCCAGATACGACGCGGCACCATGCAACGCCCGATATGGTTTGACTCCGCTTCGACAACAATTGGTCTCGATACGTCCAATTTACTCAATGCCAGCCAGAGGTTGGACTCAAACATTTTTTGACTTGGCTGGCTTTGTTCAGCCCACCCGCCGAAAACCGATCCGCGATGGGCGGCGATCGCTTCCAGATCAAGGATTTGGACCCCAATCCCTGAAAGGTGGTTGAGCACCTCTGTTTTTGCCGAACCGGTTTGACCATCCAGTAACAATAGCTTGAGTGGTTCATCGGAATTGGTCAGTTCTTCAACGACGCTGCGTCGCCATGTTTTATAACCCCCTTTTAAAATTCCGGTGCGCCAGCCGACCTGAGAAAGGACAGTCGCCATTGCGTGAGACCGTTGCCCGCCTCTCCAGCAATAGATCAGGGGGTAATAATTTGAGGGTCTGGTGGACAATGCGTTGTCCAGATGATGTGTTATATTTCTCGCGACGTGCGCCGCGCCGATGCGCCGCGCAAGGAACCGCGATTGTTGCACATAGATTGTTCCAACTTCGGCGCGCTGATCATCGTCCAATACCGGTAGGTTGATTGCGCCGGGAATGTGGTCCTCCTCGAATTCGCCAGGAGAGCGTACATCAATGATATCGTCATAATGCCCGAAGCTAGCCGGGTCGGCATCAAGCGTTTCTTTTATCATGGCTATGGTCTAGCCGTCTTATTGGCTTGCCCGCAAGGCTCATGCCGTGAGGGGTGAGGCGGTACTCTGGCCGGGGTATTTGCCTGCGGTGATTTCCTGGGCCATATCTTAGAGGGCAACGGAGTGGAGATCAGATTGACCAAACCAGGTATTGATGAGGAGCCACGGCTGACATCCCTCGCCCATGGCGGCGGGTGCGGATGCAAGCTCGCTCCCAATGTCCTCAAGGATATTTTGAGCATGATGCCGCTTTCCGCCGGACGCGAAGAATTGCTGGTGGACGCTGCGACCAGCGACGACGCTGCAGTCTATCAGATAACGGAGGATACTGCCCTCATCGCCACAACCGACTTCTTCATGCCCATCGTTGATGACGCATTTGAATTCGGCCGGATTGCGGCGACGAATGCACTTTCCGATGTTTACGCAATGGGTGGGCGGCCCATATTTACCTTAGCCTTGCTGGGCATGCCGGTTGATCGACTTGGTGTTTCCACCATTCATAATATTCTTTCCGGCGGGCGATCGGTTTGCGAAGCGGCGGGCGCGCCGGTCGCTGGCGGGCATTCAATAGATTCGACAGAACCGATTTACGGGCTTGCTGCGATGGGTCTCGTTCATCCCAAAAAGATATTGCGCAATGTCGGCGCGCGTGATGGCGATGTCCTCATTCTGGGCAAACCGTTGGGGATTGGCATCTTCAGTGCAGCGCTCAAGAAAGGTATTCTTGATGACGAAAGCTATCGCTGCATGATTCAATCGACGACCCTCCTTAATACGCCCGGTGTCAATTTAGCGGAGATCGAAGGCGTTCACGCCGCGACCGATGTGACCGGCTTTGGATTGTTAGGTCATCTTCTTGAGTTGTGTAGGGGGAGCGGTGTTGTTGCTTCGATTGATGAGGCTGCCGTCCCGATCTTTCCAACAGCCCGCGAACTGGCGGAGGAGGGCGTTCGCACCGGCGCTTCGGGGCGCAACTGGGAAAGTGTCGTTGAGGCGATTGATGCGCCGGTCGACTGGCGACGGTCGCAGAGGGATCTGCTCTGTGACCCGCAGACCAGCGGCGGCCTGTTGGTTTCATGTACGCCGGACTGTGCTGAGACCGTGTTGGAAGTGTTTTTTCGACACGGCCACTGCGTAGCTGCAATTATTGGCAGGGTAGCGCAAGGCGCGCCTAGAATAATGATTGCTTAATTAAGAATTAAAAATTCGGGTTAGCGCGGCGCCATTCCACGAAACGTGTAAGACCATCTGCAATGGACGTTGTGGGGTTGAAACCATAATCGGCTTGCAACCTTGAAACGTCTGCGTAGGTTGCTTTTACGTCACCTGGTTGCATTGGCTCGAGGATTTTTTCCGCTTTAAGCCCTAAAGCCTGTTCCAGATTGCTGACCATTTCAAGAAGAGGCACAGGGGTGTGGTTGCCGATATTATAAATTCGGTGCGGCCTTTCTTCAGGTGAGAACGCCGGTGGTGTTTCAACAATCGCTTCGATTGCATGTACGACGTCGTCGATATAAGTGAAGTCCCGACTCATATCGCCATGATTAAAAATCCTGATCGGTTCGCCTTTCGTGATGGCGTCGGTGAACATCCAATAGGCCATGTCAGGCCGGCCCCAGGGTCCGTATACAGTGAAAAATCGCATTCCGACCTGCTTCAACCCATAGAGATGCGCATAAGTTGAACTCATCAATTCGCCACTGCGTTTCGTAGCGGCGTAAAGCGAAACTGGATTGTTGACAGGGTCATCTTCAAAAAAAGGAACGGATAAGTTGCCGCCGTAAACGGAGCTCGATGAGGCATAGACGAGGTGCGAAAGATTGTCGGCGTTCCGGCACGCCTCCAGCACCGACAGATGGCCCAAGAGGTTCGAATGGGCGTAGGCGAACGGGTGGTCGATCGAATAGCGCACGCCAGCCTGGGCGGCGAGATGCAGCACCACTTGCGGGCGCTCCTTCTTCATATAAGCGGCGAACGCATCGGCGTCGGCAATATCGAGTTCAGTAAACTTGATACTGTCGCCCAGTTCGGCAAGGCGCGCGCGCTTTAAGGCTGGCTGATAATACTCATTAAGATTATCTACGCCTATCACCTCAATGCCGCTCGCCGTCAATGCCCTCGCCGTATGAAAACCAATAAAACCGGCGATGCCCGTGATCAGCACCTTTGACATGCGCGACACCTTTCATTCATCGAAATTTCAGCAGCGGAAAACCGAAAAGTGTCCGCCAGCCTGTGTGGCGCCAAACCGCGATGCGATCAAGCCTCGCCAATTCAAAAGCGCGAATTCAGCCGTTGGTCACGCGCCCAAACAAACGAAGGCGACTGACACCGCCATCAGGGAAGATATTTAGGCGTATAAAGCGTACTGGCTCGTGGGCCGTGATTTCCGTCGAAAACTGATGTTCGCGATCCGCTTCGAGTTTTTGTTCGGGCAACAATACCGGCCAATGTTCGGCCTGTTCGGCGAGCATTTTGTCATCGCAAGAAACATTTCCGATCGCCTGAATAGAACAACGATCGGGATAATTGCCTTTGAAATGCGCTGTATCGACAATAATTTTCTCAATCACGCCCATATGCGCCAGTTCTAACAGCGCCCAATCATGGCCGGGTTCTCGTCTGCGTCGGGTCTCCCAACCGTCACCCATATTCACACCCTTACCGGGGGCGATCAGATTGCTGAGTTTTCCGAAATGTTCGTCATTACAGGCGACGCCCCGCCCGCCGAACTCCATGGCGGCGATATCGATGATTTCTTCTGTGCCGCGATCGGCCCAATCAATGTGCACTCGTCCATAAATGCGCAGTCGCGCCACGCCGCCATCGGGAAAAATATTGAGCCTGACATGAGTCCAGACGCGGTCGTCCTCGATATTGATAAACCGGCGATCATGACCGTTCAGGTCTGTTCGATCGACCAAGTTCTCCCAGACGACGTTGTCATCCGGTGTCTCAAGCGGTGAGCAGCAGACGTCGATTGAGGCGGCGGGTGGGTAATTGCCCGTAAAATGCCTTGTGTCGATCTCAAGCCCAGCGATCATACCGGGGCGTCCAAGCTTGACGATGCAGTAATCATGGCCCGGGATACGTTTGCGCCGGCTTTCCCAACCGTCCATCCATTTGCCATGATCGTCATATTTGTCAGGAATAAAAACCGGGTCAGCGGGCGCAATAAGACGTGATTTTTCGGCGAAGAAATCATCAGTGGCATAAACGACTTTTGCGCCAAGGCGCGGTTGGGCGAGATCCGTTAAGCGAGTGAATTCCGGCGCAGTCATATTGGGTCTTTCTAACCGGCGCGTTGCGAAAGGCGAAAAGCGGCGATCTTGTGAATTTCGTTTAAAGCAGTTTCGAGTTCGGTTTCTCTATCATTGCCGAGGCGGTTCCGGAACGCCGTCAGTATTTCTGTTCTGGCAAGTCCCTTTACGGCGATAATGAAAGGGAAGTTGAACTTATCATTATACTGCTTATTCAATACCTGGAAGGCTTTGAATTCTAGAGGTGAGCATTGATCCAGGCCGGCTCCGGCCTGCTCGCGGGTTGAGGACTGGTTCAGCTCTCCTGCGATCGCAGCACGTCCGGCAAGCTCAGGGTGAGCGCAGACAAGGGCAAGGCGTTGTTCGGGGGTGGCGGTTTCAACCGTCGCGCGCATCGCTGTGCGCATTGCGCCAAGCGTGTCAATCGCGCCGCTCGACGCTTCGAGCCAGAGTCTGTCCGCGACCCAAGGAGAGGATTCGTAGATTTCACCATAACTGGCGAGGAATTCCTCACGTGTGATTGCGCTTGGCTGAGGGGTCAGGCCGAGGGTGTCATCCATGTTCGTCGACGCACTCATTTCGCAGACGGTTGAAAATTTTTCCGCCAATGGCGGGCGATGTCGATACGCCGGCAAAACCACACATCCGGTTTTCCCAGTGCATATTTCACGAAACGCTCAAGTGCTGCGAAGCGCCCAGGCCGGCCGGCAATGCGTGCATGCAAGCCGATTGACAGCATTTTGGGGGATGTTTCGCCTTCCGCGTGAAGCACGTCGAACGAGTCTTTAAGGTAGGAGTAAAACTGTTCGCCACTGTTAAAGCCTTGCGCAGAAGCAAAGCGCATGTCGTTCGCATCAAGTGTGTATGGCACAACCAAATGGTCGACATCGCCGACACGGGTCCAAAACGGCAGGTCGTCATTATAATCGTCTGCGTCGTAGAGGAACCCTCCGTGCTCAGCGACCAGTCGGCGCGTATTCGGGCTGGTGCGCCCGGTATACCAACCAAGCGGCGCCTCGCCCGTCAATTGGCGGATAATGTCCACGGCCTTTGCAATATGAGTGCGCTCAACATCTTCAGGCGTGTCCTGGTAATTAATCCACTTCAGACCATGCGAACAGATTTCATGGCCGTCGAGGAGAATTTCATCGACAATGCATGGATTGCGCTCAAGCGCCGTCGCGACGGCAAACACGGTGATCGGAATTTTATGGTCGCGAAAAAGTTTCAACAGACGCCAGACGCCAGCGCGCGAGCCATATTCATAAATGGATTCCATGCTCATATGGCGGGCGCCTTTTATCTCCGGAGCGTTAATGATCTCAGAGAGAAACGTCTCGGCGCCGGCGTCACCGTGAAGAATGCTGTTTTCGCCGCCTTCTTCATAGTTGAGAACAAATTGCACGGCGATGCGTGCGCCGCCCGGCCAGTTTGCGTGCGGCGGCGTTTTGCCATAACCGATCAGGTCTCGCGGGTAGGGCGTCTCGCCCATTGACGTGTTCTTTCGTTTTCTCGCAGGCGCGTTATGGCGACTGGCTGTAAAAGTGTATAGAATAAGAGTTTTTATCGACCAAGGCTGAATTTACTGATGGCTGGATTAACCACGCATGTTCTCGATCTTGCTCACGGCAATCCCGCTGAGGGCGTCAATATCTTGCTGTTTATGGAAACAGATGAGGGCTCTTCTCAAGAAGTGAAACGAACCGTCACCAATGCTGACGGGCGTTGCGATCAACCCTTACTGGACGCCGATGCCATAAAATCAGGGCGTTATCGTCTCGACTTTCATGTGGCGGCGTATTTTCGCCGGCTTGGCGTCGATCTGCCCGACCCCCCCTTCCTTGATATTGTCTCAATCGCTTTCGGGATTGCCGATACGAGCGTGCATTATCATGTGCCGCTCCTGATTTCGCCCTATGGCTACAGCACCTATCGGGGGAGCTGAGCCGTGACAGACACGATTCGATTTGTTCTGGACGGCAAGGTTCAGGAGGCGCACGGCGTTGATCCGACGCGGACAGTTTTACAATATTTACGTGAAGATTTGCGCCGTACAGGAACGAAGGAAGGTTGCGCTGAAGGGGATTGCGGCGCCTGTACTGTCGTGGTGGGAGAGCTCCAAGGGGGCGTTGTCGTTTACAAGACGATCAACGCCTGTATCGCTTTTCTGCCTATTCTAGACGGTAAAGAACTTATCACAGTCGAGAGTCTGAGTGCAGACGGTGCGCTGCATCCGGTTCAGCAGGCCATGGTCGACTGCCATGGTTCGCAATGTGGATTTTGCACGCCCGGCTTCGTGATGTCTCTATTTGCCCATTACGAAAACCAGGCGGATGGAGAAACCGCTACTGTTTGCGATGCCCTTGCAGGCAATCTTTGTCGGTGCACGGGTTACGGTCCGATCCTTGCTGCTGCGCGTCGAATGCACGAACTGCCGCAAGCACCTTTGCGCGGCAAGATGCCAGACACAATCACGCGCCTGAAAAAACTGCAAAGGACGAACGATCTTGCGTTGTCTTTTACTTGTCCATTGACTGGGACGGTGAAACGGTATGTCGCGCCGCACTCGATCGAGTCGCTTGCTTTGCTTGTTGCCGAATATAAAGACGCGACCCTCGTCGCTGGCGCGACTGATGTTGGCCTTTGGGTGACAAAGCAACATCGCGTGCTTGAAACGATGATCTCGCTTGGCGATGTGCGCGAACTCAAGACGATTACGGAAAAGAACGGCGCCCTCGAAATAGGCGCCATGGTGACCTATTCCGACGCCATTAACGCCCTGAGGGAATGGAACTCGGACATCGGTGAACTTATCCGCCGTATCGGTTCCGTTCAGATCCGCAATTCTGGTACAATCGGCGGCAATATCGCAAATGGCTCGCCGATCGGTGATATCATGCCAGCGTTTATTGCGGCGGGCGCCACGCTCACTCTTCGATCGGGTGCAAAAAGCCGCGAAATTCCGCTGGAAGATTATTTCATCGCCTATGGAAAACAGGATCTGCGTCCGGGAGAATTTGTTGAGAAAGTCAACCTGCCTCCAGCGGCGAAAAATTTATTCTATCGCGTGTACAAACTCTCTAAACGGTTCGATCAGGATATTTCAGCCGTATGCGGCGCCTTTGCGTTCCATATGAAGGATGACGTTATTATAGATGCTCGCATTGCGTTCGGCGGCATGGCTGAGACGCCGAAACGCGCTGCCGCTTGCGAGGCAGCGTTGACCCGCGCCAAATGGTCACAAGAGACGGTACTATTAGCGGCCTCGGCGCTTGAAACGGATTTCGCACCGATTTCGGATATGCGCGCGTCCGCCGCCTATCGTCTGAAATCTGCTAAAAATCTTATCATGAAGACTTTCCTGGAATGGGAAGGGCATGAGAGGACCCGCGTTCTCGATATGAAGGCAACTGCGAATGCCTGACGCCAGTAACAATATTTCCGTAGAGTCTCGCATCAAAGGCGATGTACGCGAAGCTGTGCGCCATGATAGTGCTGAAAAGCATGTTGCCGGTACGGCAATTTATATCGATGACATGGCGCCGCCCAAAGACCTTCTGCATGTCTATATCGCCATGAGCACACGAGCGAATGCGCGAATAACGCGACTGGAGCTGGGACGCGTGCGCAGTGCTCCTGGCGTAGAGATTGTTCTCGCTGCGGAGGATATTCCCGGTAAGAATGATTATAGCCCGATTGCTGGCGATGACCCTGTATTTGCGGATGGCGAAGTGTTCTATATCGGCCAGCCTCTATTCGCTGTCGCCGCAGACTCGATAGAGGCAGGGCGCGCCGCTGCTGGTCTTGCGGTGATAGAATACGAAGATCGCCAGCCGGTCGTGACGATTGCCGATGCGCGTGCGGCGGCGAGTGTGCTGGAGTGTGTCGAGCCGATGCGCCTCGGCGACGCACAGGCCGCGCTCAACAACGCTGCGAACCGCATTTCCGGTAAGTGCAATATCGGCGGCCAGGATCATTTCTATCTCGAAGGTCAGGTCGCGCTCGCTTTGCCGAAGGAAGACGGCGACGTGCACGTCTATTCCTCGACCCAAAACCCGACCGAGGGCCAGCATGTCGTCGCCAGGGTGCTTGGTAAGCAACAAAATGATGTCGTCGTAGAACTGCGCCGTATGGGCGGCGGCTTTGGCGGCAAGGAGACGCAGCCGTCATTGTTCGCGGCAATCGCTTCGCTGGTTGCCGTCAAAACGGGGCGGCCGGCGAAGGTCTGTCTCGATCGCGACGACGACATGATCATGACCGGCAAGCGCCATGATTTTGAAATAGAATATGACATTGGTTTTAAGGACGACGGCGAGATTGAGGGCGCTGCCGTGACTTTGGAATCCCGTTGCGGATATTCTGCTGATCTTTCCTCGGCGATAAATGACCGTGCGATGTTTCATGCTGACAATGCTTATTTCCTCAATAACGCCGAGATTCAGTCGCATCGCTACCGGACTCATACAGTCTCTAACACTGCGTTTCGCGGATTTGGCGGCCCGCAAGGGATGATGGCAATTGAGTGCGCGCTTGATGCCGTCGCCTTTCAGATTGGGGCGGACCCTTTGGATGTTCGTTTACGGAATCTTTATGCGCGACCCGGTCGCGATATGACTCCCTACGGTCAAGTGGTGGAAGATAGTGTGGCGCGTGAGCTGATGGAAGAGCTGGCGGCCAATGCGCAATACCGTTCACGGCGTGCAGAAATTGCTGAGTTCAATCGTTGCAATAAAGTTCTCAAAAAAGGAATTTCTCTAACGCCGGTGAAATTCGGCATTTCATTCACGACCACCCATCTCAATCAGGCCGGCGCGCTCGTCCATGTCTATACCGACGGCAGCGTGCATCTCAATCATGGCGGCACGGAAATGGGTCAGGGGCTAATGGTCAAGGTCGCCCAGATCGTCGCTCATGAATTCCAGATTGATCTGGGTCGCATCAAGATCAGCGCGACGGTCACCGATAAGGTGCCGAACACTTCGGCGACGGCGGCGTCGTCTGGTTCTGACATTAATGGCATGGCCGCGCGCGAGGCCGCTCGCACAATCAAGGGCCGCCTCGCTTCTTTTGCGGCGGAGAAATATCGGTGTGCGCCGAACGAGGTCGTCTTTCGTAACAATTCCGTTCACGCAGGCGAACAATGCATCTCGTTCAATGATCTCGTAAAGGCGGCTTATTTCGCGCGCATTTCGCTGTCATCGACCGGGTACTATCGTACCCCAAAAATCCATTACGATCGCGCAAAGCAAAAAGGGCGACCATTTTTTTACTACGCTTATGGCGCTGCGGTCAGCGAAGTTGTTATCGATACCTTGACCGGTGAAAATCGCGTATTACGCGTCGATATTCTTCATGATGTGGGTCGTCCGCTCAATCCAGCCGTTGATCTGGGTCAAATTGAAGGCGGGTTTATTCAGGGGCTTGGCTGGCTCACCACAGAAGAACTTGTCTTCGACGATGCTGGGGCGTTGAAAACACATGCACCGTCTACGTATAAAATTCCCACTTGCAGCGACCGGCCGGATATCATGAATATCGAGATTTGGGAAAAAGGCGAGAACATCGAAGAGTCAATTCACAAATCGAAAGCGGTGGGGGAACCACCCTTGATGCTGGCGATTTCCGCTTTTTCGGCGCTCAGTTGGGCTGTCGCCGCGGCGGGAGATGGCAAGGCCGCGCCGCGATTGAACGCGCCAGCGACGCCGGAAGAAATATTGCGGGCCGTTGATGACGTACGCCGTCGCGCTACTGAGGTCTAGCGCATCATGGAAAATTGGATTTTGTGCGCAGTTGAACTCGCTTCACGAGATGAACCTGCGGTGATTGTCACAATATGTGCGGCCGAAGGCTCCGCGCCGCGCGATCCGGGCGCGAAGATGATCGTCACTGGTGATGCGCTGATGGGCTCTATTGGCGGCGGCGCCCTAGAAAATGAATCCTGTATGCGTGCCCGTTCGTTACTGGCAAAACCATGGTCCGCTGATGACGAGGCAATGATTTTTGAGGATTATCCGCTTGGCCCGGCCCTCGGACAATGTTGCGGGGGTCATGTCCGTATCGGGTTCGACCGATTGTCGTCAGGCGATAAGGTCTGGCTTTCGGAGGCGGCCGTTGCGGTGTCTGAAGGCAAACCCTTCATTTTGGAAACAACCCTATCGACGACTTTGAGTGCTCACAAACAGCGACGATGTCTGCTGCCGGATAAACCTGAGGGAGGTGATTCAAATGTCAGTTTTCTTGATGCGTCCGGCGCGACTCTTGTGGACCCCATGCCGGTTCTCGCCGAGTGCATAACCCTCCGAGAACGGATCGCCGATAATCGCGCGTCTGTATTTTTGTTTGGGGCAGGACATGTAGGGTGCGCCATGGCCCATCTATTTGAAAATCTACCCGCTAAAGTCACATGGATTGACAGACGCGCGGACCAGTTTCCCTCGAATTACGGCGCGAACATAGTGGTTGACTGTACAAACAATGAAGTTGAGCGTGTTCAGAGCGCCCCCGCCGGCGCCTGTTACTTTGTGCTGACTCACGATCATCAACTCGACTACGTCCTTGTAGAAGCAATTTTAAATCGCGGTGATGCGGCTTATTGCGGTTTGATAGGATCGCGAACCAAGCGAGTGCGGTTTGAGGGTCGGCTACGCAGGGCTGGTATCGACGAAGGACGCATTGGCGAACTTGTTTGCCCGATTGGCGGGCGCGGTCTACAGAACAAATCCCCGGCGGTGATTGCGCTCGCCGCCGTATACGAAATGCTGCTCGCTTATGAAACACGTCAAAAGGAGATCTGACTTTGGAAATCGATTTTTTGGCGTGGGCTAATCTTGCTGTCCGATGGTTGCATTTGATCGCCGGCATCGCATGGATCGGCGCTTCGTTTTATTTTGTCTGGCTCGACAATTCACTCAGAGCGCCAAAGCCCCCAAAAGACGGCGTTGGAGGCGATGTCTGGGCTGTCCATGGTGGTGGGTTTTATCACAATCAGAAATATCTCGTCGCGCCGCCCGATCTACCAGAGGAGTTGCACTGGTTCAAATGGGAGGCTTACACCACGTGGATCACGGGCATGTTCCTGCTGATCCTGGTGTACTGGTACGGTGCCAGCGTGTATCTCGTCGATCCATCGGTTGCCGAACTCACGCCCACGACCGCTGTACTGATTGCTGCCGCATTCCTGGCTGGTGGCTGGCTGGTTTACGATTTGCTATGTCGATCTCCACTGGGCAAGAACACGGGTGTTCTCAGTGGCCTGTTGCTGGTCTTGATCATCGCCCTGGCCTATAGCTTGTGCCAGTTGTTCAGCGGCCGCGGTGCTTACATCCATTTCGGTGCAGTGCTTGGCACGATCATGGTCGCAAACGTGTTTTTCATTATCATTCCCGGTCAGCGACGCATGGTGGATGCAGCCGCGCTGGGGCAGCCGCCGAATCCTGAGGACGGCATCCGGGCAAAGCAGCGCTCGGTGCACAACACCTACTTCACCTTGCCGGTGTTGTTCGTCATGACCAGCAATCATTACGCGATGACGTATGCGCATGATTACAACTGGCTCATCCTGGTCGCCATATCGATAGTGGGTGCGTTGATTCGCGTGTATTTCGTCGCACGACACAAGGGTCGCGCATCGCCGCTGCCGATCGTTATGGCGGCATTGCTTCTGGCGCTCGTGGCCGCTGCGCTCGCGCCACGTTCGCGGGCGGCATCCACCGAGACTGTCACCATGGACATGCTGCGCCCGGTGATTGAGTCTCGCTGTACGACCTGCCATTCCGCGAACCCGACGCATATCGCGTTTCCGGCGGCACCTTCTGGCGTCATGCTC